>JAIYCK010000090.1 GCA_027488055.1 Flavobacteriales bacterium
ATCATTCCTGTTTCCATCTTCAATAGCAGCTATCCAGTGACCAAACCCTTTTCGATGAACGTTGATTTTGGGTTGACAATCCCATCGGCTTTGCGCAAAACGATTATGCGCACCGAACTTTTTGCAAGTATCAATGTCATGAGCATTCAGGGCAAATCGAAAGAAGATGATTTTAGAACACAGATGATTCAGGATTTGAAAAGACATTTCATCGGCCTGAGACTGTACTTCAATTGAACAGGGACTAACTCGGAAGAAGCTTACATAAGAAGTGCCACATGTGATGCATGTGGCACTGACATATCAATGCGGTTTTATTCCATTGAGCTAGATGTTCAAATGTGTGAAGCCAATGGTCATTATCGCTCAAGCCATTCAACCTTGGATAAGAATAGCTCTGGTTGGCGCTTTCAGATACTTCTATTGAACATCGACATCGAGGGCTTGTCTAAATCTTAATCCCCGCAGTGAATTGTAGCCACTGGTTTTTGTAGCGAGGGGTCAACGAAGATCCATCGCCTGCATTGGTTTGAAAATCCCAACCAACTCTTCCAGATAAAACAAAATGCTGATATAATAAGTCAACGCCGGCTACAAACCCCAGAATATTCTTGCGGATGTTGTCGTTGTTGAATTCTTGCTCTTGCTCGGTGCTGTTGTTGTCAAAAGTGTATTTGTCCTTCTGATTGAGCAGATACGAGAATTGAGGTCCACCCAAGAAGGTGATAAATTCGGCGGGCTTCAATTGCAATTGCAAAGGCACATCCAAATAGGTGGTTGTTCTGCTTACGGTATAAGGAAAACTAAGCAGTGAGCCCGAACCCGTAAAGCCCTTTTGTGATAGCAGAATTTCGGGTTGAATACCGATGAATTTGCCGATCGGAATACCTACAAATACACCTGCAGCCAAACCTGTTTTTGGGTCAGCAGAAAATTCATTTCCTTTTGAGTCCCAGACGTTGGAGATATTGACGCCGGCTTTCACACCTGCTTCCATACGTTCGCGTCGTTCTAAATCTTGGGCATTCAGGCTCAAAGCCGCGATGCCGCATAGGATGGTACACATCCATGTTTTTTGTTTCATAATACTTGTTTTAAATTGATCTTCCTTTGATGATTCGCAGGAGAATAGCTATGGCCGCAATGATGAGAAGCACGTGAATGATGCTGCCCGCGTTGTAGCCTAAATAGCCAATGGCCCATGCAATAACCATGATCATTGCAAAAGCGTATAAGAGAGAACCATTGTAGCTATTTGCCATGTTTATTTTTCGTTATTAACGGTGAAATCGCGGAAGGCTTTGCCCAACTCTTCCATGTCATGTCCAAATTCAGATTTGAAGGACTCCCATGAGCTTTTGTTGTCCGCTTTGAAATCAGCCATCTTCTTTTTCATGTCTGAATTCTTTGCATTCAAATCGGCAATTTTCTTGGTGTATTCTGCTTTGGCTTCGCTTTTTTGATCGGCGATTCGTGCATTGAATTCTTCAATGCTTTTTTCATTTGCCGCTATTTTTTCGGCTGTTATTTTTTTGTAATCTTCCATGTCTTTTTGGTATGCTAAATTTTCTTCGGTTAGTTTTTTATTGGCCTCTTGGGCTTGCTCTTGCGCATTGGCGGCCTTCTCATTCGAGGAGACACATCCGATAGCCAAGATGCTAATCGTAAGCAGGATCGAGACCCAAGCTCTTTTTTTGTCTTTCATATCTTATGTGGTTTGGATTGTAAAAATATTTTTACAACGGTCAAATGTGCGCTGGTATCTGGCGGCTCGCGTTACACAATAATTGATCATTCTTGTATAATTAAATTATGGGATAGCAGCACTGCATAGTATAATGCAAAGGCGTGCGCTAGCAGCAATGGCCATGGTTGTTCATCTCAGAATGTGGGCATAAAAAAAAGCCACTGGAAATTCCAGTGGCTTCAATGAGACATGTTCTCTGATATTTATTTTATTTTGTTGATCTCCTTATCGCCTTTGGTGTTGGCGTCTTGTATCGCCTTGTCACCGCGTGCCTCGGCATCGGTTACCAGTTTGTTGGCATTGCGTTCTGCCATCACATAAGCTTCATCGGCTTCCTTGTTGGCCTTAGCAACGGCTTTGGTGTAGGCCTCATCCGCTACTTTTTTAGCTTTATCTGCTACCATTTTGGCGGCGGCTTTTTCCAATGGATTTTTTACTTTGGCCACTTGGTCATCTGCTTCTTTCTTGGCCGCGTCGCGCGCTTTTTTGGCGGCTTCCTCGGCTTGTTTTTTTGCATTGTCTCTCACAGTAGCTGCTTGAGCGAGGGCTTTGTCACGAGCAGCCTTTGCTTCATTGACAAGTCGCTCCTTTTCGGCCAGAGCTCTTTCGAGCGCTTCGTTTTTGAGATTGGTGACTTGCGCAGCAACTTCTTGCAATGCTTGCGCCTTCAACCCTGCAACTGCATCTTCTCCCAAGGCCTTGCTAGTTACACCCACTTTAGGATCTGTCACAGTACCTGTAATGACAGCGATCACATTGACCTTGCTTCCAATGCTCAAATTGGATCCCAGCTTTTTGTTCAGCTCGCCGATCCAACTGGAGGCTTGATTGACAGCCCCCGCAGGGAATTTATCGAATGGCACATCCATATCGACGTTGTAATTGATTTGCTGATCCAGTGTGGTATAGCCGGAGACTTTCATTGGTATGCCATCGATGAGCTTAACAGTGAAGGGATCGACATTGACCATGCCATCTTTGATCTTAAATGTCACGTTGACATCGCTGACATTTTGGGGTTCCTTCAACTTGTCGAGGTTGATTTTTTCAGCCAATTTGATGATTGGTGCAAAGTCTTTGATAACAACATTTTTGGTGCTCAACGTGCCGATCCCATTGACCGATGGATTGATGGGCATCATGGTTTGATCCAAATCCGACTGAAGAGTCATCTTGGTAGAGAAACGGCCATTGCAGGCTTTCGCGATAGGTGCGAGTTTATCGATGGTGGCAAATTGGGTCGCTGACTTTTGGATGTCCATATCTTGGATATCGAACATAAAGTCCATTTTAGGCAAACTCAAGTTCTGTGCATTGTACTTGCCGTTGAGCGTGACACTTCCGTCCAGCACATTCATGAATAAATTGTTGAGGTAGGCTATTCGATCGCGCAAAATGATTCCCCCCTTGACATTGGTGATTTCGTTTACGTCGTATTTCATTTTGGCAAAAGCAGCATTCAAAGTGAAATCAATATTACCGGGCAGCTCAATAGGAGCCATGGTTGAACTTTCGGCAGGGGTCGATTCAGCAGGAGCTGTGGCCTTATTGTCCGTGCTTGTGTCATCGGTCATGAACTCATTGAGATCCATCATTTGGCTCGATACATTGAATACACCTGTGAGCAATGAATCACGCAGCGCATATGCTAAGTATTGTTCGATTTTGCCGTTTGCTTGCACATCGCTTCTGCCAATGAGGGCATTGAAATTGGCTAAGTCCACATAAGCAGGCGTGAAGTTGAAGAGTGCCTGATTGACTTGCACATCATAGGGCAATGAGTCCGATTTGAATAACACATTTTTAATGTCGATCATTCCTCGCGCATCAAAGTTGTCATAATTTCCATTTTCAACACTGCTATAGTTTCCTTTGATCGCCACATCTGCATTGATTTGTCCATGCACATCATCTGTTTTTTCGATCGGAATGAATTCGCGCACATTGTCAAGGTTGACAAACGCTTTACACATGAAGTCGATGAATGGATCGCTATCGGGTGTGCGCAAATGCAACGCCATGTCGACTGGATTGCCGGCCATTTCCAAATGAAATTTATCCACGTCCACCGTCGTGTTGTCCATGGTATTCATGTCGGCAACCACAGCCGCTTTCACTTGAATGTTGTCTACGCTTTTTGGTAAATCGGGATATTTGAATTGTCCATTTTCGATTTGCAAATTGAGACCAATTCCAGGCATGCTGGTGTCATTGTATTTGCCGCGAACATAACCATCCAAAGCAAGTGAACCAGTAGCGTTGACACCGCTGATGTCTTTGGCAAACTCCAAGGGCACCATGGATAAGAATTGCTTGAATTCATTTTTGAGTGCTTTGAAAGAGATGTCCATGTCGATGTCCTCGCCCGGCATAGCAACCCATCCCTGAGCACCCAATTCCAGTTCATTGAGTTTGATTTGATTGCCAGCGAGGGTGTATTTGCTTTGCACATTGTCGATGTTGATGTCGGCTTGCATATCTGTTTTGACCTCGTTGAGATAGGTGACGCCATCAAACCAGAAGGTGGTTTTTTCAGCCTTGGTCTGAGTGGTCAATGTGAATAGATCTTGAGTGAAGTCACCCGATCCTTGGTGGTTGAGCCCCTCGAATTTCATGATCATGGGCATGGTTTGATCATTGTATGCAATGGTGCCATTTTCGATAAAGTATTCTTGCAAGCGAAGATTGAAGGCAGACGGCTCCTCGGGCGCAGCAGGTACCTCTGCGGTGGAATCAGGTTTTGCAATGTCATAATTGGCCACTCCTTCCGCGGTTACCCGCACGTCGAAATTCGGTTGGATGATGCCGATTCTTTTGATGAGAATTTGATCACCAAAAAGAGATTTGACATTGACCACGGCTTCGAGGCTTCTAATGCTCGCCAAACGCACACTGTCGAAGGGATAGGAGGTATTGTCAACGGTGAGATCGTCGATGGTAATGCGCAAATTGGGGAAGTTGCGAATCAATGATAAACTCACGCCGCTCCAGCCCACACGGGCATTCAGGTTTTCATTGGCAGCATCCTTGATGGCGGCTTCGATTTTACCTCGGAAGGCAAAAGGCAGGATCAACAATAGAATAAATAAACTTCCCAGGGTGATACCTGTCCATTTCAAAATCTTTTTCATGCGGATTGAATTTACTGAGCCAAATTAAATGTTTTCGGCGGGGTCTTGCGCCCCATAACAGCATTTTACGAATAATAGTATGCGGAAAACATAGGGTGCAGGAATTAAACCAGCATGGCAATCCCGCGCAGCGTGCGCAATGGACGGCCAACTTTTGCCAATCCAGCACGATATGCCTAAAATGTTAACAATTGCAAAAGAGACGTTGATTCAACTACCAAGGCACAAACCAATAGAAAGCGGCCTTGATTGTCATGAGCAAGCATGCGCCCGGTGACAGTCTGCCACTGCTCAATGGAATGTCGATTACAATTCAATGATCAAACCTATCCCCGGCAAAATAGTGCCAGTGGAATTATCAATGAAAAGTGGGAGATACTGATTGCTGTTGTTTGGATCAACAATGGGTTGGCCCTGTGCGTCGCGTTGTACATCCAGAGTCGGCTTCAATGGAGAGGTTTGTCCAAAAACATTTTGTATATCAAGAAACAAATCAAGGGACCATTTGGGGAAATACCATTTTTTGTCTACCCGCACATCCAATTGCTGAAAGGCCTGAATGCGTTCAGAATTAATGCGCGACCAATCGGGCTGAGCGATTCGAAGGGCATTCCAATTGCTGATGAGCATCGACTCATTGACCAAGTCGGGCGTATATGGCAATCCTCCTGACAAGCGATAGACTCCTCCAATTTCCCAGTTTTTGCCGAATTTTTTGCCCAAAGTCATGCTCAACAAATGACCACTGTCCCAGCTGGATGGGGCATATTTTCCTTCGCTATTATTAAATTCACTGCGCACCAAGGTGTAGGCTACGATTCCATAAAATCCTTTGAATAATTTTTGCTGATACAAAAACTCCATTCCATAACTGCGACCTTCACCATCGCTGCTCAAGGCTTCATTGCCCACCGTGCCGAAATCTGCACCTAGGTTGGCGAGGCTGATGCCCTTGCTGATGCTCAAAGGATATTGGCTGTAGTTTTTGTAGAATCCTTCTACGGAGATGGTGCTATTGCGTTTGTCCCAATTGTATTGCACGCCGGCCACTGCTTGATCACAGCGAATGTATTGCATGTTTGTGTTCACAAGCTTGCCATCGACCGCATATCCCAATGCGAGATAGGTGGGTTGCTGGTAATAAATGCCAGTGCTTGCATTGAAGCTCCATTGCGGAGCAAAGTTGTATTTGAGTGCGATCCGAGGGGAGAGTTGATCAATCGGATTGGACATGGAAGGGCTTACGTCATTTGCATCTGCGCGCAACCCAAACGATACCACAAGTCGTTCTTGCAGCCAGGCTCGACTTGATTGCAAGAAGAAGCCATATTTATGCATGGCATAGGCACTCGAAAAATTGATGCGCACCGTGGTATCCAAACTATAGATGTACTCGTCGAAGGATGAGCGATTATCGAAGAGTGCTCTTTCGTAACTTACACCATACAATAACTTCATTTTTTTGAGACCAAAAACTTTGTTCTCCAAACGGATTTTATATTCCTGTTCAGAACTCTCATAGTCAAACGTTCTGGGGAGTGAAACGTCGTTATTCTGATACTTAAATGCTTCATTTTGGAGCATGTTGCGACTAGCTACCAGTGTCCAGCGACTCTTGTCGCGGTAATGATCCCATTTGGCGCCGAAAGTATAATTCCATTGGTTATTTTGAGCAAGGTTGTCCAAAAGATATTTATTACTCAAAAAGTCATCGGAGGCTGTGTCATCCGCAATTTTCAAGTTGAGTTCGAAGGTGTCATAAGCGCCGAGCGAAATAATAGTCAGCTGATTTTTGTCGTTGATGTCGCACTTCCACTTGAGATTATAGTCATTGTAGGTGGGTAAGAAGGGCAAGCCCAATACACTGAACAGGCCTTGTAAGTAGCTTCTACGCGCGCTGACTACGATGCCGGATTTTTTGCCAGTTGGTCCTTCTACCGTAATACCGAGGTCGCTGGTTCCAACGACTGCGTTGGAGGTGAATTTATCGCGGCGTGGATTCTTAAATCCAAACTCCATGACGCTGCTGAGGGCATTGCCTCTTGCGGCCGGAAATGCACCACTATAAAATTCGACTTCTTCCACCAAATCCACATTGATCAAGCCGACAGGTCCACCGCTTGCGCCTTGTGTAGCGAAGTGATTGATGTTTGGAATCTCGATGCCATCGATGTAAAAGCGATTTTCGTTGGCTGCACCACCACGTATGATAATATCGTTGCGAAAGCTTGGGATGGCAGCTACACCTGGTAGGGTGCGGATGGCGCGCGAAATATCTCTATTGCCTCCTGGGTTGCGTTTGATTTCGTTGGATCCGATGGTGCGGATGGAAACAGGCGATTCTTCGGCATTGCTTATAGAGGTTCCTCTGATTTCAATGGTTGCTGTTTCTACTGCATTTTCTTCTAGCTCAAAGGTGAGGGAAGCGGAACGGTCGAAACTCACTTCGACTTCATAGATGACTTTAGTTTGATAGCCTACAAAGCTGCATTGGACATTGTACAGTCCAGGAGTCAGACCTTTGATGACGAATTTACCATCCAGATCGGTAGCCGCACCAATATTTGAGTTCTGGACAGTGATGGTCGCTCCCACGATGGTTTCGTTGCTGTTTTTGGACGTCACTGTGCCTGTAATGGCAATGGATCCTTGGGCTACAGCCATCTCAACGCAGAGGGCAGCAATAAGAAAGAGGAGTGATTTATGCATACGGCTGTAAAACTAATATAAACGTGAAATGTTCATCAAAGCAGTTTTTTTTGGAGGGTAGCAAGTGGGTACCTTTACTGATAAAAATAGGAATATGAAATGGATTTATATGCTGACTTTGAGCCTCTTCTGGACGCAAGTAGATGCGCAAACGAATCTTGCAGCCTATCTCGGAAACGAGGGTGATGAAACATTGTATGATGCATTGCAGCTATCTGATGGAAGTATCCTAGCAGTGGGTTATACAGACCAATTGGATTGGTTGCAATTGGATGTTGTTCCTCAGGTATTAACTTACTCAGGAGCAATTCCCAATGGATTAGGCACCAATCGCTATGGAATGATCTTGCACCTGACGTCCGATTTGAGTGCGGTGCTCCATGCATTGGTCATGCCACAAGGCGCGGTAGAGGATGTGCGTTTTATCAAAACCAACGCAATGCCTTTTCAAACCACGCAAGATCTATATATCTCGTGCACCACTGCGGACACCTATGACAATGATGGTGGATATATCATTGCCAAGCTCAATGGCAATTTTGTGAACCAAGTGCCTACGGGTTTGGAATGGCAACGGATTGTTTGGGCCGAATCGTATGCACAACAGAACCACCCATGGGATGTGACCTCCGATGGGAGAGTTTACTATGTGAGTGGCGCTGCGCACGGCTATGATTGGAGTGCGCTGTATTGTTTGGATGCCGCGGGCAATCGCATGACGGTTGAGCATTGGCGCACGCATTGGTTGGTGGAAGGCGGCGAGTGGCGCGGAACACCCGCCTCGTCCTATCCAGATGGAATTGAAGCAATCGCGTATAGCGGAATCGCATTGAAAATTTGGGGACGCTGTGAACTACGCTCGTGGTCACAATCTGAATTCGACAGCATCGAACCTGATGGCAACGGAGGACTTAAGAAGGGGCATTGGCCTGCCGATTTTTTGTTCAGTGGTCCATGTGACCCGAATGATCCTTCGGCAGATGGTCCTGGCTACAATGGCTACTCTGCCGAGGCTTGTTGTCCCGTGTGGGGCGCTAGTAGCATTGTGGTGGATCGTTCCAATAATCACATGTATTTGGGTATGAATTTCAAATCGTATAGCCAGCCAGCGGATTCGCCTGATTTTGAGCCGGCAGTCATTGCGTTTGACGATGAAGGCGCTATGCAGTGGTGGTCACGATTGTATCATGAAATTACGCCTGCGGGTGATACCGTTTATTCCTTGCCCGATCAATACATCGATGCATTGGCCATCGATTATACCCATCAACAATTGGTCGTGGCTGCGCGCGCCCATGGCAACAATACAGAGAACTTGTGGGAGGGCGACGAGATTGATGCCAATCCTGCTGCATATGGTTTTCAGAATCGATTTACGGGCACTAATGGGAACATCCACCAATCATGGCTTGGCAAATTGAGACTCAATGATGGGACTTTGATGCACAGCACTTATGTGGCAGAGTATGCGGAAGCCACCAATGTATTGGGCGCCCCTCTATCGGACCCCAACGCGGGCAACTGGCCAGATCCCAATAGCGGCTGGCCCGATTTGAATACCACCTACATCGTCAAAAATAATATTAAGATTTCTACCAATGGAGATGTGCTCATGGCAGGTCAAGGCAGACGCACCATGACGACACTCAATGCGTGGCAACAAATGCCGCTTCCACAGGGCAATGCGCAGGGCTGTTGGAATAGCTTCGTAAGACTATACGACCACCAATTAACCCATCCAAAATATAGCTCGCTGGTTGTGGGACAATGGGACACACTGACGCAGCAAGGAGGTGACAATATTCGATTGTTCGGTTTATGCAAAACGCAACAAGGAGTTATTGCCGTAGGGAGGCACATGGCCAATGCAGAAGGAACTTCGCTGGGGATCGACATGCCTGTGAGCAATGTACCGGCTTGGGCCAATGATCATGCTCAAGGTGAATCAGCTGTGATCGTGTATTTGCAAACCGATAGCTTGTCCAATAGCGCGGATGGTTTCGTTGCAATAGATGAATTCAAAGTTGAAGAACCCAAGATGACGGTGCATCCCAATCCAACCAACTCCATGTTATTTGTCAAAGGGTTGAATGGGACATCACTCAATAAGGCAGTCCATTATCGGATTTGGGATCAAGTGGGTCGACTGGTGCAAAGTGGCGCATGGCTGGGACAACCGGTGCAGGTCGAAGCATTGTTAGCTGGTTACTACGTTTTGGAGGTACAGCAAGATGGAGTGACGAGAAAAGCACGCTTTGCCATCATTCGATGAGAGTGTTGCTCAATGGTGAAGGTACCACACTACTCCGAGCGTGAGGACGATGATGCAATACA
>JAIYCK010000083.1 GCA_027488055.1 Flavobacteriales bacterium
AAAAAACAGGATTTAAGCCAATGCTTCTTTATACACGCTCAACACACGCTCTCGTGCAAATCGATGCTCGACCATGGGCAAGGTATATTTTGATGTGCCAAATTCTGGCACCCAATGTTTGATGTAGATATGATCGCGATCAAATTTTTCGGTCTGACTTTCTGGATTGAACACCCTAAAATAAGGTGCTGCATCACAGCCGCTACTCGCTGCCCACTGCCAGCCTCCGACATTTGAAGCGAGATCAAAATCCAACAGCTTTTCGGCAAAATAGCGCTCGCCGAGTCTCCAATCGATCAGGAGATGTTTCGTGAGGAAGCTAGCCACCACCATTCGAACTCGATTGTGCATGAATCCTGTGGCATTCAGTTCGCGCATTCCTGCATCCACCAAAGGATAGCCAGTTCGTCCTTCACACCATCTTTTGAATCCCTCTTCGTCCTTCCTCCATGGAATGCGGTCGTATGCTGGCTTGAATGCTTGATCTATCGTGTGCGGATAATGAAAAAGGATGGCCTGATAGAAGTCACGCCATATCAATTCGTTCAGCCATTTTTCATGGGGCAATGCCTTTTGGACCAGCGCCCGAATGCTGACCGTTCCGAAGCGCAAATGCAAACTCAATCGGCTAGTGCCTCGAATCGCAGGGAAATCGCGTTGACTTCCATATTGACTCAATATGTGCGTGTCGACATCCTTACCTGGAAATGAGAATTGGAATGACTCAAATCCCATGGATTCCAAGGTCGGTATGTCTGCTTGTTTGCTAGGCCACAAGCGATCGAAATATTGTTCGTTGGGATATGGTTTGTATTGATAAGCGGTGAGCTTGGACTTCCATTTTTTGCTATACGGTGTAAACACAGTATATGGTTTCCCATCGTCTTTCGTGATTTCATTCTTGTCAAAAATCACATGATCTTTCTTGCCTTTGAATGGAATGCCGCGCTCAGCCAAAAGATCGAATATTTGCTTGTCACGCTTTTGGGCATAGGGCTCGTAATCTCTGCTCGCATGCACCTCAGCGATATCAAATTTTTGAAGCAGCGATTGGAAGGCTTCCATGGGTGAACCATGAAAGAAGAGGATGTCGGAACCCATATCGCGCAAGGTTTTCTGAATGGCCTCAAGTTCCTGATGTATGAACAAGACACGTGCATCGCGCGTGGGTAGGTGCATCAGAATGTGTGCATCGAAGATAAAGATGGGGAGCACTTGATGTCCTGATTTCAAGGCTTCGTAAAACGCCGCATTATCATGTAATCGGATGTCTCTTCGCATCCAATAAATTGCAATTTTCTTGAAATTCATACTTTCTTTTGAAGAAGATTCGTCAATGCAGACTGCAGGCTAGCGTATGTAAACTGAAAACCAGTGGCCAAAATCTTGTGGCTATTCAAATTTCGTCCTTGAAGAACCAACTTGGACATTTCACCATACATCATTTTCAATATCCAAGCGGGCACGGCTGGCAGAATGTGCGGACGTTTCAAGGTCTGGGCCAGGAGCTTGCTAAACGCTCGGTTGTCTGTCGCTTCTGGTGCCGATACATTGTATATACCTTGCACGTTGGCATGATGCAGTGCGTATAAAATGAAATGAGCCACATCATCCACATGGACCCAACTCATCATTTGGTTGCCATTGCCCACAGGTGCTCCCAAACCCATACGATAAAGCGGTAGCATTTTTTGGAGTGCTCCAGCCTCTTTCGCTAGGATAACGGGCAACCGCATCAGTACAACGCGCTCCGCATGGCTCCCAATACGTTGATTGCAAATTTCCCACGCACTGGTGAGCTTGCCCAAAAAGTCATCACTGGATGGATCCGTTTCCAAACGTGCTTCATTGCCATGGACATAAAATCCAGAGGCACTGGCTCCAATCCATAATTTCACATGATGAGCCGACGTATGAAAAGCTTGCACGAGCGCATCCGTTGTCTGAATTCTACTGGAAATCATTTCGGATTTATTCGATGATGTCCATGGATTGGCCACACTGAAGCCAGCTAGGTTCACAACTACATCGCTTCCGACAATCGCCTCTTGTGGGAAGATTTTTTGCAACGGATTCCAATGGAACTGTGCATACGATTTTGGTGCAAAGGATTTTTTGGTAGTGAGCACCACCACCTCATGACCTTCAGCCATGAGCAATGGTATCAACCGACTACCAACCAAACCGCTTCCACCTGCCAGAATAATTTTCATTAATTTCATAACAAAGCTACCTTTGACATGTTCAACATGATTCGTATGATTTATACTCGCGCTTTTTCATTGGCCTTTCTGTGCTGGATCTCTTGCTGGAGGTGCGTGTGCATGCATGCTCAAACTCCTTGTGTCGATGGGTTTGCAGGGATCTATCCTTGCCAGAATGTGGATTTGTTGTACCATGCCGGTATCGAATCAATGGCAGGTGCTAGTACCAATGAAATATGGGGGTGGACAGACAGCTTGTATCAGAAGGATTATGTGATTGTTGGTTTGAGCACTGGCGTTAGATTTTATGATATTTCAAATCCCGTTCAACCCATTTTCTTGGGCAGCCTTCCCACGCATACCTCCAATAGCATCTGGAGAACATTTCGTCATGTGAATAATTATTTGTTCATCGGAAGCGAGGCCAGCAACCATGGCATGCAGGTCTTCGATTTAACGCGTTTGCGCAATGTGACCAATCCGCCCGTTTTGTTCTTCGAAGACGATCATTATGCAGGATTTGGCAAATGCCACACCCTTACAACCATACCCGGCCATCCGTATGTCTATGCCTGTGGTACCAATACATACAGCGGTGGTCTACATGTAGTGAATGTGTCGAATCCATTGGCACCGGTAATAGCGGGTGGATTTTCTGAAGATGGGTATATCCATGAAGCGCAAATACTGGAATACCATGGACCAGATGCGGATTACAACAATCGCATCATCGCTTTTTGTTACAGTGGCAGCAATCCGCCCGTGCTCACCATCGTCGATGTTACGGATCCATTGGACATGAACATCATTTCAACCACACCGTACCCCAATAGCAGCTACTGCCACCAAGGTTGGCTGACCGAGGACGGCGGATATGTTTTGATGGATGATGAAACCGATGAAAACAATGGCTTATTCACCCAAACGCGAACCGTCATGTTGGACGTACATGATTTGGATGCGCCGCAATTCATGGGCAACCATTTGGGCAATACAGCGGCTATTGATCACAATCAATACATCAAAGGCAATCTAGCGTATCAAAGCAATTACACTGCGGGACTGCAGATTCTGGATGTCTCCAACATTGCAGATACAAGTTTGAATCTGGTCGCTTTCTTTGATCATTACCCTGTCAGCAATGCCACGAGCTTCGATGGTGAATGGATGAATTATCCTTATTTCTCGAGTGGGGTAGTGGCTGTGACGGACATCGACAATGGTTTCTTTTTGCTTCGTCCCAACTTCATCAACATACAAGCAATCGATTCGGTGTGTGCGGAGCAAACATGGATCATTGATATCTACATTCAAACGGGATTTCAAGGTCCATTCGATATTCAATTGGCGGGCCTTCCCGCTTCTGTAAACTATACTCTGGTGTGGATGGACGCCATGCATGCCCAACTGCAATGCACCAATTGGCCGCAGTTGGATGCTTCCTATACCATCACCGCGACGGTGATTGGAGCCAGTCATCGATACAACCGAAGTGCAACGGTCAATACACGTGCCTCCTTGCAATGGTTCGTCGATGCAGATAGCGATGGATATGGTATGGGTGACTCCATTTTCGCTTGCGATCAACCATCCGGATATGTAGCAAATGCGGGCGATTGCGATGATTCCAATCCAACGATTTATCCCGGAGCATGGCCCACTGCAAGCGGCGATGACAACAATTGCGACGGGGTAGTGTCGCAAGGCGAAATAGCATTCTGTCCAGATTTGAACGGAGATGGATGGATCACGATGGCAGACGTTTTAATCTGTACAGAGGATTATGGATGCGCAGGTGATTGCATTGCAGATCTCAATCAAGACAATATCGTTTCCGTGCTTGACTTACTCATCTTGTATGGAAACTTTGGAGTACAATGTCAACCTTGAGGTGATTTTTCCAATTGCTGCTGGTGCATAGCGGCATAACGTCCACCGATTTGCAATAATTCTTGATGCGTGCCTTGCTCGGCGATCTCTCCATGATGCAAAACATAAATGTAATCGGCATGGCGAATGGTGCTGAGGCGATGGGCGAAAGAGACAATGGTGGTGCCTTTTAATTTTTCCTGGTACTGGCTCAAAATCCAATCTTCTGTGGCTGTATCAACGGCACTCAAACAATCGTCTAGAATGAGAAAGGTTGGTTTTTTAATCAAAGCACGGGCGATCGAAATACGTTGTTTTTGACCTCCACTTAAGTTAATGCCGCGCTCGCCCAACAAGGTGTTGTATCCGTTTTCAAATCGAACGATTTCCTCGTGAATACCAGCCATTTTAGCCGCTTCTTCGATCGCTTCTTGCGTCGCATCATCCAAGCCAAATGCAATGTTGTGGGCGATGGTGTCGGAGAATAAAAAAACATCTTGCGGCACGAAACCAATCTGAACGCGCCATGCATGTACATCCACCTCGCGTAAATCGCGCGATTGGGACAAAACACGCCCAATCGTGGGATCATACATGCGAAGTAGCAATTGTGCGATCGATGATTTACCGCTGCCTGTGGCGCCTACGATGGCTATGTTTTTCCCTTCGGGAATTTGGATATGGATGTTTCGAAGGGCTTCGATGCCACTCTCAGGATAGGTGAAACTCACATCGGACAATGTCACTTCGCGGGGTATGATCACCTCAGCGTTTTCACTGTTTTGTATCCGCGATTCCACCGCCAAAAAGGCATTGATACGTTTTTGAGCCGCTTCGGCCTTTTGCACCAAACTGGTCACCCAACCTACGCTCGCAAAGGGCCAAGTCAGTTGATTCACATAAAATACAAATTGCACGATGACGCCCACTGAAATATCTCCCACCATCACTTTTCCCGCTCCAATGTAAATGGTCAGTATGGTGCTGAGTCCAACCAACAAGGTGATGACAGGCATAAACAATGCATCTCCTTTCACTAATTTTAATTGCAATGCTTTGTAGGCATCGCTTTCAGATTTGAAACGGTCGCCATAAAACTTTTCTTTGCCAAATGCCTTGATCACTCGAATGCCTGCCATGGTTTCTTGCACCAATGTGCTCAATTTCGATTGCTGACGCTGCACTTGCTCCGTCCGTCGATTGATCACCGTGCTCACATAAAAAATCAAAATCATCATGAATGGAAGCGGCATCAAGGTATAGAGGGTAAGCTCTCGATCGATCCCCCACATCACGGCAATGCACATCACCACCAAAACCACCAGATTGATCGTGTACATGATTGCAGGACCGAGATACATGCGCACGCGATTGACATCTTCGCTGATCCTGTTCATCATGTCGCCTGTCCGATTGGCCTTGTAAAAGCCGCTGTCCAAATCTTGGTATTTCTCATAAATTTCATTTTTCAGATCATACTCAATGCGCCGACTCATGACAATGATGGTCTGGCGTTGATAAAATAGAAAAATGCCTTTGAGAAGGAAGAGCCCCAAATAAATAAGTCCCAAATACAGCGCCACCCGCAAGGACATGCCATAGACTTCCGCCTGTGGTATTTGCCAAATGGATGCAGTGGGACCAAACAACGAAGAAACATACTGCAAGACAGGAGGCACAGCGATGGAAGCAGTGGGCTGGGCAAGCTGATTGATTTGCAGCATCTCTACCAAAAAGTCAATGCCTTGTCCAACGACAATCGGAGCATACACGTTGAAAACATTGCCAACCACAATAAAGACAATGCCCATGGTGAGCCTGCCGCGGTATTTCCAAAGATATTTGTTGAGATAGGCGAGATTTTTCATGACCGTGCTTTCATGGCGCAAGTTAGCGCAGTGATTCCGCAAGATTTGAAGCCCTTTGGTTTTTTTACCAATTCATTTGCACCCACAGTGCATCCATGTTGTGATTCCACATTATTTTAGCCAAAACGAATAGCAATGAAATTACATACCATCGAGACAGGATTCTTCAAACTCGACGGCGGGGCCATGTTTGGCGTGGTGCCGAAATCAATTTGGCAAAAATCAAATCCAGCGGATGAGAACAACATGTGCACCTGGGCCATGCGGTGCTTATTGATAGAAGATGGCGATCGATTGATTCTAATCGACACGGGCATTGGCACCAAACAAAGCGAAAAGTTCTTCTCGCATTATTACTTGCACAATATGGCTTCGTTGGAATCCAGCTTGCAAAACCGTGGCTTTCATCGCAGCGATATTACCGATGTGTTTTTAACCCATTTGCATTTTGATCATTGCGGCGGTGCCATCGAAATGGACACCAATGGCCGTTTGACGCCTTATTTCCCCAACGCACATTATTGGAGCAACGAGCGCCACTGGAAATGGGCCACCGAGCCCAATGCGCGCGAAAAGGCGAGTTTCCTCAGTGAGAATATTGTACCGATTCAAGAATCGGGACAATTGAAGATGGTGGAGCGAATCGAAGATAGTTATCGTGGGGAGGCACTTGGATTCAATGTGTATTTTGTAGATGGACATACCGATAGCATGATGATCCCGATGATCCATTACAAGCAACGAACGATTTGCTTTATGGCGGATTTATTGCCTTCTGTCGGCCACTTGCCATTGCCTTACGTCATGGGCTACGATACGCGACCACTGATCACTCTTGGAGAAAAAGAAAGATTTCTGAACGAAGCAGTGGATCACAATTATATATTGATGTTGGAACATGATAGCGTGAACGAGTGCTGCACATTGGTGCGCACAGATAAAGGCATACGAGCAGATCAAACTTTTCAACTGAACGACATCTGAGCCCATGCAATTCCAATTAGAAAGCCCATTCGAACCCAGCGGTGATCAGCCAGAAGCGATCAAAGCACTCGTGGAAGGTGTGCAACGAGGCGATCGTTATCAAACCTTGCTAGGGGTCACGGGCAGTGGAAAAACCTATAGCATCGCCAACGTGCTGCAACATACCCAGCGACCTGCGCTGATCTTAAGCCACAACAAAACCTTGGCGGCGCAATTGTATTCCGAGTTCAAGAATTTTTTTCCAAATAATCTGGTCGAGTATTTTGTGAGCTACTACGACTATTATCAACCAGAAGCGTTTTTACCATCCACAGGCACCTACATCGAAAAAGATTTATCCATCAACGATGAGATTGAAAAACTCCGCTTATCCGCCACCAGTGCGCTTTTGAGTGGGCGAAGAGATGTGATTGTGGTGGCCAGTATTTCGTGTATCTATGGTATTGGCAATCCTGTGGAGTTTCATAAGAGTGTGATCGCCATGAGCAGGGGTGAGTCCATGAGCAGGCAGGGACTTTTACATCGATTGGTGGACAGTCTCTACAGCCGCGCCAATGCAGAATTCAAGCGGGGTACTTTTCGTGTCAATGGCGATAATGTAGATATTTATTTGGCGTATGCAGACCATGCCATCCGCGTGGCTTTTTTCGGCAATGAGATCGAAAGCATTGATAGCATTTATCCAGATACAGGCAAACGCATCATGCCGTATGAAACCATTACCATCTATCCAGCGAATTTGTTTGTCACGAGCAAAGACACCATGAATGACGCCATTTGGCAGATTCAGCAGGAAATGGTGATTCAAACAAAAAGCTTCGAGCAACAAGGTAAATTCATCGAAGCAAAACGATTGGAGGAGCGTGTCAACTACGACATCGAAATGATGAAGGAGTTGGGGTATTGTTCGGGCATCGAAAACTATTCCCGGTATTTTGACCGCAGACAACCTGGCCAACGGCCGTTCTGTTTGTTGGATTATTTCCCACAAGACTACCTCACGATCATCGATGAAAGTCACGTGACGGTCTCGCAGGTAGGAGCGATGTATGGCGGCGACCGTTCGCGCAAAGTGAATTTGGTGGATTACGGTTTTCGATTGGCCAGTGCCATGGACAATCGCCCGCTGACATTCGACGAGTGGGAGGCCATGCAGAAACAAGTCATTTACGTGAGTGCCAAACCGGCCGATTATGAGCTCGAAAAATCAGAAGGAGCCGTGGTGGAGCAAGTGGTGCGTCCTACAGGACTGCTCGATCCTCCCATCGAGATCAGGCCTTCCGTCAATCAGATCGATGATTTGGTAGCCGAAATCCGAGCGACTATTTTAAAAGAAGAACGAATTTTGGTAACTACCTTGACCAAACGCATGGCTGAAGAGCTGGCTAAATATTTGGATCGACTGAACATTGCTTGCAGATACATCCACAGCGAAGTGCAGACCTTGGATCGCATCGAGATTCTGCGCGACTTGCGCGAGGGCAAATTCGATGTCTTGGTCGGGGTGAATTTGCTCCGCGAGGGCTTGGACTTGCCAGAAGTGAGTTTGGTGGCCATCATGGATGCCGACAAAGAAGGTTTTTTGCGCAGCAATCGATCGCTCACTCAAACCGCAGGAAGAGCAGCTCGCAATGTAAATGGACGAGTGCTCATGTATGCCGATAAGATCACAGATAGCATGCAGCAGACCATCGATGAGACAGGCCGCAGACGAGAAAAGCAAGTGGCTTACAATGCATTGCACGGCATCACTCCGACGCAAGTCAAAAAAGGACACAAAACCATATTCGAACAAAGTGGATTGATCGACGATCGCAAAAAGGCCATTTATCAGGAGATGACCATCGAGGAGAGCATTGCTGCAGATCCGTTGATCAAAACCATGAACCACGATCAATTGCGCAAAACGATCGAACAAACGAAGAAAAACATGGAACGTGCAGCCAAAGACATGGACTTCATGGAAGCCGCGCGACTCCGTGATGAGATGTTTGCACTGCAAAAATTAGTCGACAATCCGACCGTCAGCTGAATACAGTACGAATGA
>JAIYCK010000214.1 GCA_027488055.1 Flavobacteriales bacterium
GAGCTACCGAAGAGCTTTGAAACTGGACCCGGATCGTAACTTGATTTGGCAACAGGTGCTGGTGTTGGATCATGAAACCCAAGATTTGACAGCGCTATTAGCCGATAGTGAAAAGGCGTTGGAATTGTATCCCAATGAACCCGTTTTTTACTATTACCAGGGGCTTTATTATCAGCTAGACAAACAACACAATGAAGCATTGGATGCCTTTCGCATGGGCAAGGATATGGTCGTCGATAACGATGCATTGCTTGTTCGGTTTCTAGCCGCTATCGGAGATGAATACTATCGCATCAATGATCTGAAACGGTCTGATGAAGCCTTTGATGAAGCTCTGCGGTTGCAGCCCAATGAAGTATATGTATTGAATAACTACGCGTATTTTTTGGGCTTACGAAAAGAGCGCTTGGAACAGGCCGAACAGATGGCTAAATACGCAAATGAACTCATGCCCAATGATCCGAGCTATCAAGATACGTATGCTTGGGTATTGTTTCAGCGAGGCAAGTACAACGAGGCGCTTGTATGGATAGAAAAGGCGGTCGCCGCACAAGCCCAAAGTGCAGAGCTGTTTGAGCATTACGGCGATATTTTGTACAAGGTAGGTCGCGCAGCTGAAGCGCTAGCACAGTGGAAGAAGGCCAAGACCCTTGGTGGAAATAGCTCACAATTGAATCAGAAAATCACTACTGGCTTGTGGGTGGAGTAACACAAAATTACAGGTTGAAACAAAATACAATCATATTCAGTTTTCTGCTGAGTGCACTTCTTATGCTGGCTGCATGTCGCACCGATAAGAGCGCATCGAAAAGCAAAGAACCCATCAAGCATCGCACAGCAGGTCATTTATTGCGCAATTATGAGCGCAATGAATTTCATTTCGATTGGATCGGAATGAAGATCGATGCAGAGAGTGTCACAATGGGAGAAACGCAGGGATTTAAGGCCACTCTGCGAATGCGCAAAGACAGCGCGATTTGGGTTTCTATCAGTCCTGCGCTTGGGATAGAGGTTTTTAGAATCTTGATTACCCAGGATAGTATATCGCTCATTTCCAAGATACCGGATAACAAATACTATTATAGTGGACCCTTGGATGTTTTATCCAATATGTTGGGAACCGAGATCGACTTTGACATGCTTCAAAACCTATTGGTAGGAAATGCTTTGGGCTTAGATCGAGACGAAGGTCGCTTTAGAAGCGAGATTGACGGAGATTCCCATTTACTTATATCACGCTACAAAAGGAAAATGCGCAGAGTTGTTGGCGTGGATGATCGAAAATTGGAAGACGATACAATCGTTGTGAACCCCAATGATCCGCGTTA
This sequence comes from Flavobacteriales bacterium, assembly GCA_027488055.1. Lineage (GTDB taxonomy): Bacteria > Bacteroidota > Bacteroidia > Flavobacteriales_D > Sanyastnellaceae > CANHSF01. The sequence goes on from JAIYCK010000214.1 coordinate 1,329, forward strand.
TCAGCGCGTCATACGCCGATTGGATGAAAAGGATGAGATGATCGTTTCGAGATATTGGCTCGAGCCAGAGAATTACCGGCTGATCAAATCTGTTTTCAATGACTTGATAGCACAGCGATCTTTGGATGTGAGATACGATGAATTTGTGCAGAATGATCAGCAATATTACCCTTCCAATATTCGTTTGAGAGTGAGTAATCCAAAGTCTACCCAAGAATTAAATTTGGATATCACCAAGCTAGTAAGTGATAAAACGTTTGAATTTACATTTGAGATACCGGAAGGTTTTCCACGTAAAGACAGTCTGTAAATGAGAGAAATGGGAAAATACCGAATGATCGTTCGATTTGTCATAATGGCTTCCATCATTGGATGCATCTTTGGTGTGGCATTGGTGAATGGGTATGCTCAAAACAAGACGGAACTTCAGAAACAAAAGGATCGACTCAACGAACAAATCGAGGAGACCAAGCGGATGATCAAAGATGCGGAGAAGGATCAGAAAAACACTTCGGCTCAAGTGAAGATATTGAATCAACAAATTTCGATGCGCAAAGCCTTGTTGGATCAAATAGACCAAGAAATCTCCACGCTAGGTCAGGATATCCAGGTCAAAGGTGAAGCGATTGGGGTATTGCAAGTGCAAACAGATGAAATGAAGCAGGAGTATGCCAAAATGATATACAATGCTTACAAGCATAGAGATAGTTATGATCAATTGATGTTTGTTTTTGCCGCGGACAACTTTAACAGGGCTCTGAAGCGCTTCAAAATGACGCAACGCTATGCCACTTTGCGGAAATTGCAGGGCCGCCAGATTGAGGTGCAACAGCATGAACTTACGGCCTCCATTGACGCTATCGAGCAGGCGCGTCAAATGAAATCTCAGAGCTTATTGAGCAAAGAAGATGAGCTCAAGCGCATTGAAGAGGATAAGATGGATCAGCAAGCGCGATTAAAGTCATTGAAGGGCAAGGAGGACGAGCTGCGGAAACAACAGAAAAAACAAAAGGCAGATCGCGACAATCTTTCCAAGAAAATTCAAAATATTATCGCCCAAGAATTGGAAGCGGAACGCAAGCGTTCAGATGCCGCCGCTAAAACCAAAACGACTGAGGCCAAAACGAATACCACAACTTCCGACAAAAGCACGGCCAACAAGACCAACAAGGCCATTGTGGCTGCACCGGAAGTGACATTGGCCAATACAGACTTTGAAAAAAACAAAGGGTCACTCCCATGGCCAGTGAGTGCGGGTGTGATCGTGTCGCACTTTGGAACCACCAATCATCCTAGTTTGGATCAAGTTACGGTCCAGAACAATGGAGTGGATTTTAGCACCCACAAGGGGACACAGGCATTGGCCATTTTCAGTGGTACGGTGACGAGTATATTTGAAATACCCGGCGCGGGCATGAATGTCATTGTGACTCATGGAAGTTATAAATCGGTTTACTCTGGTTTGTCGCAGGTAAATGTCAAACAGGGCGAAAAAGTAAGCACCAAGCAGGCGATCGGTGTGGTGGGTTATGATGGAGAGGACTATACACTGCATTTTGAAGTATGGAAGGTTGGAGCTTCCACCGGAAACGCTTTGAATCCTGAGTCTTGGATCAAAAAACGTTGAGCCCCTTTGGGCATGACCGCTTAAACAGTGCGATTACCTTGTAAGCCACCGGTGTGAATAAATAGCACACGGTTCGAAGATGTCATTTGTTCCAGCACACCCATCAGCGCTTTCGCGGTATAGATTTTATCTAAGGGCAGTTCATGTTGTGCATTCATTTCTGTCATAAAGACGTCTATTTCACTCGTGCATTTGCCATAACCACCAAAGTGGTATTGATCCCAAATGACAAGACGCTCAAGTACACTTTCTACTGCTTCCTCGTCAAATAAGAAATACACTAGATGCTTACGAACTTCATCTTTTAAGAAGCTACCTCCTTTGAGCACAGGTATGCCCCAAACTCGGATATGTGCGGGGGAACTCATGAGCAGCCCTGCCACCGTAGCACCTGTCCCCATGGCACAAGCGATGATGTTGTATTGGTCGAGATCTACGCCTTGCAGAATATCCATGCATCCATTGATTCCAAGATAATTGGATCCTCCTTCTGGCACGATAAGGACGTGACCGTATTGCTCATAGATCCATGATTTGAAATCTTCGGTGTCTTTTTCGGCATAGGCCTCGCGTTGGATGAATTCCAATTGCATGCCCCAATTTTTGGCATCGTGCAATGTTGGACTCCACGCTGTTGGCTCTTCGCCGCGAATGAGCCCAATGGTATGAATGCCCAACACATGGCCAGCCGCTGCACAGGCGTGAATGTGATTGCTATATGGACCACCAAAGGTGACTAGTTTACATGGCAGAGATGGATAACGCTGTGTTTCCTCTTGAATTTTAAGCAGATTGTATTTCAGTTTAAACCATTTGTTGCCGGATAGCAGCGGATGTACTTCGTCCAATCGAAGTACATCGAAAGCTGGACGAGCATGTCTCTCGATGCGCTGTATGCGTGGGGGTGAGTGTGGCACTAACAAGTCCATATGAAAAACAAATTAACGCCAAATGATGATAGTTGGAGTGTTTATCTGCAATTTTGCATACATACCATGGCCGAAGATAAAAATGATACTTCTCCTTTGAATGAGGATTATTATACCACTGAAGAGGGCTATATCGTCTTTACAGAGGCCTATCACCGCAAGCGAGGCTATTGCTGTCAAAGTGGTTGCAGGCATTGTCCTTATGGGTATGACAAAAAAACGGGTCGCTTTAAGGAGAAGTAGACCACTCCCCGCAACGACATAAAGGATTAATTAAACATGAATAAAACCATCATAGTGATCTTGTTGCTGTGTCAATCTTTGATGACGTTTGCTCAGCGGCAGCCCACATTGGATTGGGATTTTTTTAGCGAATTTTATGCAGGTGTTGATGATTTGCAGAGCAAAACGCATCAACGTCCTTCGTTTTTGTATAATCATACCCGCAGCGAAGAATTGGCCATCAATGTCGCATTGATACATGCAGTATATGAGGATAGTCTTTGGCGCGCCAAGGGAGGATTGATGACAGGCAGTTACGTGGAGCGAAACTTGGCCACAGAATCTCCCATTTTGCAACACCTGTATGAGGCCAGTGTTGGTGTGCGCTTGCAGGCCAAACGCGATCTTTGGCTGGAGACGGGCGTATTCCCTTCGCATCTTGGCTACGAGACTATCATCGGTAGCGATAATCCAACGATGACTCGCAGTTTGATCGCTGAGAATAGTCCATATTATGAGAGCGGAGTTCGATTAGCGGGCAGAAGCGTAAACAAAAAATGGTCATACGCCCTGCTAGCACTCAATGGCTGGCAGCGTATTTCGCGTCCTGCGGGCTATTATCCTCCTTCGGTTGGCTGGCAGGTGAAACTGGATCCGAATGCGCATTGGAGCTTCAATTACAGCGGATATGTTGGCGATGAAAGTCCTGATGGTGATATCGCCATGCGGGTGTTTCACGATTTCTTTGTTTCGTATAAGACGGACAAGGGTTGTATGATCGTCGCTTCGATAGATGCGGGCACACAGCCCAATTTGCTCACCGAAGACCGGAAGATGGCGACATGGTATGGTGGCTTACTCATGGCTTCTATGCCAATGGGCAAAAAATGGAAAATCAATGGTCGTGTGGAGCAATACATCGATGATCAAGAAATCATTGTTACCAATCCTTTCGATGATGGCTTCCATTTGAAGGGTTATAGTCTTGGTTTGGATTATCAAATTCAACCAGCTGTTTCCTTCCGGATCGAAGGCAAACGCATGGATGGACCAGGTCTTGCGTTTATTCAACGCGATGAGCAGTTAACTAACGTAGCGCATTTATTGAACCTTGGCCTCTTGCTGCGTGTTCTATGATGTGTGCCTTGAAGGCACCTTTGTAATACTTGATTTACCCTAATTTTGTGACATGATTGCAACTACTTCAACTGATGAAGCTTTTCAACGTGCGATACAAGCCGGTATCCCATCCCATTGGCCAACCATGCCGGTTTGGGATGTGACCATGAATCATGCACCTAAGCGAAAGGACATATTAACCCCAGAGGAAAAGAAATTGGCCTTGCGCAATGCCCTGCGCTATTTTAAGAAGGAGTGGCACGCTTCTTTGATCCAAGAATTCTCAGAAGAATTGGCGACGTACGGACGAATTTATATGTACCGCTTTCGTCCGACGTATGCAATGCATGCACGCCCAATTGGCGACTATCCTGCACGATGCCAGCAAGCAGCATCGATCATGCTCATGATTCAAAACAATTTGGATCCGCGGGTTGCCCAGCATCCTCATGAGTTGATAACCTATGGAGGCAATGGCGGGGTGTTTCAAAACTGGGCGCAGTACCTGCTCACTATGCAGTATTTAAGTGAAATGACGGAGGAACAAACGTTGGTCATGTACAGCGGACACCCGATGGGATTGTTTCCTTCGCACAGAGAAGCTCCGCGGGTTGTAGTCACCAATGGAATGATGATTCCCAACTACAGTAAGCCAGATGATTGGGAAAAATTCAACGCGCTGGGTGTGACGCAATATGGACAAATGACAGCTGGAAGCTATATGTACATTGGTCCGCAGGGCATTGTGCATGGCACCACGATTACTGTGATGAACGCGGCGCGCAAAATGGTTCAATTGCATCCTGAAAAGGCCAATCGTAAAATGCTATTCGTTACTGCAGGTTTAGGTGGTATGAGTGGAGCACAGCCAAAGGCAGGCAATATCGCGGGTGTTATTTCAGTCACAGCGGAAGTCAATTCCAAGGCGGCACACAAACGTCATGACCAAGGTTGGGTAGATGAGATCACCGACCAATTGGACGTGTTGTGTGAACGCGTGCGCAAAGCACGAGCGCACAATGAAGTGGTTTCAATTGCTTACATTGGCAATATTGTCGATGTGTGGGAGGCCTTTTTAAAAGAGGATATTGAAGTTGATTTGGGAAGTGATCAAACCTCTTTGCACAATCCTTGGGCTGGAGGATATTACCCCGCAGGGTTCAGTTATGAAGAAAGCAACGAAATGATGGCGAATGAGCCACTTCGTTTTCAAGAAGCGGTGCGAGAAAGTTTGCGACGTCACGCGTTAGCGGTGAATGCCTTGTCTGCCAAGGGTATGTACTTCTTTGATTATGGTAATGCATTCTTGCTAGAAGCATCGCGCGCTGGTGCCGATGTTACCTCTAGTGCAGCGCAAGCCATTGGATTGCATCCGCGTGAGTTTAGATATCCGAGTTATGTGCAGGATATTTTGGGACCCATGTGTTTTGACTATGGCTTCGGACCATTTCGCTGGGTATGCTGCAGCGGGGATCCGGCGGATTTGGAAAAAACAGATCGAATCGCGCAGCATGTGTTGGAGCAATTGATGTTAGAGAGTCCAGCTGAGATTGCACAGCAAATGGCTGATAATATCCAATGGATCAAAGAAGCGGGAAACAATCAATTGGTAGTGGGATCACAGGCCCGCATACTCTATGCGGATGCAGAAGGCCGCATGCTCATCGCAAAAGCATTCAACGATGCGATAGCACAAGGCGAAATAGGATTAGTGGTTTTGGGACGTGATCACCACGATGTGAGTGGCACCGATTCGCCATACAGGGAAACCAGCAATATTTATGACGGTTCGCGATTTACTGCGGATATGGCGGTGCAGAATTTTGCGGGTGATGCATTTCGAGGCGCCACCTGGGTGAGCTTGCACAACGGCGGAGGCGTGGGTTGGGGCGAAGTGATCAATGGTGGGTTTGGTATGCTGTTGGATGGCAGCGCTGACGCAGAAAGGCGCTTAACATCTATGTTGCATTGGGATGTAAACAATGGAATAGCTCGACGTGCATGGGCCCGCAATGACGAGGCTTTGTTTGCCATCCGTCGGGCGATGCAAAAGAATCCGCGCTTGAAGATCACATTGCCCGAGATTGTGGATGAGGGATTGTTTGAATAATTGTTCGGACATATAGCAATAAAGAGGGCGGGACCGCAGGTCCCGCCCTCTTTATTTCACTTTCATTTGAGTTATTGCCATCAAGGTTTGGCTGCTACATTTGATCCAGATACATTCACCCATTGACCGGTTTGTCGACTTACGACACTCTCGTCATACATCGGCGAGCAACTTAAGCCAGGAAGATAAAAGCGTCCTGCATAAGCGGCAGTCAATCGTATCCTGAATATTTTCGTTTCATTGATATACAAGTCGAAATAACTGAAAACACGATCATCTCGCACATCTTGGTATTCAGGTAAACTGATGTTCTCCGCAATTGCAGACCCATCCATGCGTTGATTGCCAATTTCCCATCCTCCTGCAAATACTTGTTCCAAGGCCAATTCTTTGAGTTCACCCCGATCACCTGGATTCCACACCCGCACCTGTGCATAAAACTCGGTGCCTTGTTCAAGTTGTGACACATTGATTTCACTTCCAGCCATATCTAAATATGCTATTTCGGTGTACAACTGCGTGTGCGCCATCTGTTCGGTTTGTATGGCAGGCTGCCCATTGCTGATGATACGGACATACAGGGTTCCTTTGCCTTTGTTTTGAATAGAAAAAGAGTGATTATTTGACCCTGCAACCGGCAGATCGATGATCGAAACCGTTGCGGGCGTATTCACTTTTTTATTGAATCCTTTACCGACATTCACTACAAAGTCCATGGATTGGCCCTTTTCTTTAGCGGCGAATTTGCTATACGCGATCAGTGTGAATGCTGTGGTTTGTGTGCTATAAAAGGCTTCGTTGTTGATCCCTGATGCTAATTCTTGTAACAAGGGCATCACGCGTACCTTGTCATTGAGCAAGACCAATGTTTCTACAATCATGGCTAGATCCCGCCAATTGCTTCCATAGGTATAGGATAACTCACGGTAGCTGCTAACGGAAGTAGGTGCATTGTATACCAATTGCTGAGCTTCATCGGTGCGGCCTGCGAGCGCGTAAGCCGCCGCCAATCTCCATTTGGCAGGTACTGATAAATTGGTCATTGATTTGAGTCGCGACATTGCACCCCATTCGGGTTTACCTGCAAGGGCTAAAGTATATAGTCGATACGCCTGCTGCACATGATCTAGATTTTGCCAGATGTAACCACTGGGGCTCCAGGCCTGTGCATTCCGCTGCTGAAATGCGGTCCAATTGGCCAGCCATGCATCCGATACGGCATAGCCCTTGCGTTTGGCTTCGAGTAAAAAATGACCAGCATAGGTGCTTCCCCATTGGTCGCTCGTCGTATTGCCTGGCCAATATCCCATGCCGCCGTCATAGGTTGTGTATCCACTCAAGCGCTGGATGGCTTCATTGATGTGGTTAGAGATACTTTGTTTTTGAAAATCGTTTAGATCGATGATTTCGCTCAAAAACAATTGAGGAAAGGCAGCCGATGTGGTTTGCTCCACACAACCATGGGGATATCGAATGAGATACCTAAGTTGGTTTTCGATGTTGAGTGAAGGCAAACTGCTTACTTCGACTTTTACAGAATTGCTCCCAGGCGTGCCGTGCAGTTCGTAGCTTCCGTTCCACGAGTTGTTGCTTTCGATGACCCCATCGGAAATACGTGTCTCATATGGATTTGGATTGCGTACATCCAATTCGATCTCGTGGTAGGCCGAATGACCGAGGGTATTTTCGACACGTACTTTGACTTTGGCAATGCCTTGCAGATCGTTCACTTTAAGTTGGAAGTTCACGATTTTATCACCCATTTTGTTGAATGTAATGACTTCTTCTGCATTCCCAATTACACTTACAAATTCATTGGTCTCAACTTTTATTTTTACATCCTTGATGTTTTTGTCCATTGCGAAGATTGTGACAGGGAGCGCGATTTGTTCTCCCAAACTCAATACTCGCGGCAAGGTCGCTAGCACCATCAGTGGTTTTTTTACCGGAACGGTTTTTTCGGCATTTCCAAATGCAGGCGCATCCTCGGCGATCACCATCACGCGCACGCTTCCCACGTAATTGGGCATGGTGATTTTATGATTTTGATTTTGGCCCGGTTCGAGTTTAAATGGACCTAAGAACATGACCACTGGCTTGAAACGATTGGCCGTTTGTTTGTTTTTATCAATCACTGCACCATCACCTCCTAGACTGAGAAGTTTCTCAATTTTGGTACCCATGGCGCCAATCACTTTGTCATACATGTCAAAAGTCTGCACACCCAAGGCCTCTCTGCTGTAGAAATGCCCCCATGGATCAGCTGTTTTGTGTCGAGTGAGGTCGAGTAATCCTTCGTCCACGATGGCCAAGGTATATGACATTCCTCGTCCGCTTTTTTCTTTGATGTTTATACCGAATGTTTGTTCGGGAGCAAGTTCATTTGCCATTTCAATTACCGGATATAAATGCGATTCAGGGAACTCCACAAAAATGGGAATGACGCCATACAATCGAATCGGCATATCATTGATGGTTTGACCATGCGGTTGGATCAAACTCACGTGTACATAGACATTGGGAGCCATGCTTTTGTCTGTGACAAACGTATATTTATTTTCACTGCCATTGACGCTGATCCATTCCTTGCGTAAAATCCCTGATGCGTTCTCTACAGTAATCAATGC
>JAIYCK010000081.1 GCA_027488055.1 Flavobacteriales bacterium
GAATGGGTGCGTTGGATGTATGAGCATGATTCGGATTTAACCTTACCATATGATACCTCGTTAAGCTCTTTAATTCACGAACAGTGTTTTAAAAATGTGGTGGCTCCCATGCAGTTCAACCACATCAACCTCATTCGCAAACTGGGAAATGCTGCGGTGCATACCAATGCCAAAATAAAGCCACAAGAAGCCCTGTACGCCCTTCAATTATTGCACGGACTTATTGGTTGGATCACGAAAGTATATGGCGAAGAAAAGCCCGACATTAAGCCGTTTGATGAGGCTATCATTCCAAGAGAAGGCAGCCAAGACAAAAGCAAAGAAGAACTACAAAAAATAGAACGGGCATTTCATGAGCAGCAGTCGGAACTTAAGAAGTTGCAGGATGAACTGGCCAGTATCAAGGCATTAAAGGATCAAAACATCGCATTCATTCCGCCGCCCATTGATCCCAACGAAGACCTTACCCGAAAGATTTACATCGACACCCTCATGCGTGAGGCAGGTTGGGATCCGTATGGCATCAATGTACCAGAATACCCTGTAAAAAACTGCATGCCACAAGCCTCTGGCAGCAATGGCGATGGCAAAGTGGATTATGTGCTGTGGGGAGATGATGGCAAACCGGTTGCCGTGGTTGAAGCCAAACGCACCAGCCGCGACCCCAGGGTTGGCATGCACCAAGCCAAATGTTATGCAGATTGCGTGGAGAAAGAGTTTGGTCAACGCCCTGTGATATTTTATACCAACGGTTTTCAAACATGGATGTGGGACGATTTGAATTACGCCCCCCGCGAAGTTTTTGGCTTTTACACCAAGGATGAATTGCAAACGCTGATACAGCGCAGAATCTTCAAAAAGCCTTTGGCATCCCAAACCATTAACGATGCCATTACCGATCGATACTACCAACACGAAGCCATCAGAAAGATCGCTGAGGCGCTGGAAAAAAACCATCGCGAAGCGTTGTTGGTGATGGCAACGGGTGTGGGCAAAACAAGAGTTGCCGCCTCATTGATAGACTTCTTAAGCAAAGCCAATTGGGCCAAGCGCATCTTGTTTTTGGCGGATCGAAATGCCTTGATTCACCAAGCCAAAACCAACTTAAACGATTATTTGCCCAACTTGCCTGCGGTGGATCTAACCAGAGAGAAGGAAGACGAAAGCAGCCGCATTGTTTTCTCCACTTATCAAACCATGATCAACATGATCGATGGGGAAACCGATGGCGATAACCGTTTTTACAGCGTTGGGCATTTTGATCTCATCATTTACGATGAAATTCACCGCTCGGTGTACAACCGATACAAGGCCATCTTCAAGTATTTCGATGGAATTCGCATTGGTTTAACAGCCACCCCCAAAAGCGAATCAGATAGAGACACATACGCTTTATTCAACATGGAACCGAATAATCCAACGTATGCGTATGAGTTGGATCAGGCGGTAAACGATGGATTCTTAGTTCCACCCAAAGCCATATCCGTTCCTATTAAGTTTCAGCGCAGTGGCATCAAATACGCCGAACTGAGCGATGAGGAGAAACTTCTATACGAGGAACAATTCACCGATCCCATTACAGGAGACTTCCCCAACGAAATTGATTCCAGTGCATTGAACAATTGGCTATTTAATACCGACACAGTGGACAAAGTGTTGGGTCATCTGATGCAACACGGGATCAAAGTAGAAGGCGGCGACAAGTTGGCCAAAACAATGGTATTCGCCCGTTCGCACAAGCATGCGAAGTTCATTGAGGAGCGTTTCAACAAACAATATCCTCACTACAAAGGCGAGTTCTTGAAGGTGATCGATTACCATGAGGAATACAAATACGACCTCTTAAACAAGTTCAAAGGCAAACAAAACATGCCTCAAATTGCGGTATCGGTTGACATGTTGGACACGGGGATCGACGTGCCAGAGGTAGCAAACTTGGTATTCTTCAAACCTGTCCGCAGCAGCGCCAAGTTCTGGCAAATGATCGGTCGAGGCACTCGTTTATGCAAAGATCTATTTGGTTATGGCATCGACAAAAAAGAGTTTATCATATTCGACTTCTGCGAAAACTTTGAGTTCTTCAATAACAAACCGAAAGGGATAGAAGGCGCATCGGGCAAATCACTAAGTCAACGCTTGTTTGAACTGCGCTTGCGCCTCTCCTTTGTGCTGCAAAGTCAGGAAGAAACGGTGTTAAAAGAATATGGCGCTTTGATATTGGAAGGACTTATCCTTCAAACCCAATCCTTAAACACCGATAGTTTCATTGTCCGTCAACACTGGCGTGAAGTAGAAAAATATAAAGATGCGAACGCTTGGAACGCATTAACTGATTTGGACATCAAGGAACTCTTTGATCACATCGCCCCATTGATGTCTGAAACGGATCAAGATGAAATGGCAAAGCGTTTTGATGCACTGATGCTGGACATTCAGTTGTCCGTTTTGAATGGCGAAAAGAAACAAGCGGGATTGATTCAAAAGGTGGTTACCACCGCAGGCAAACTATCTAAGAAAGCCAGCATTCCATCCGTTGCTCGTAAAATGGATTTTATCAAAGATGCGCAGAACAAAACATTCTGGCAAGCTGGAGACATTCCTTCTATTGAGCGATTAAGGATTGAATTGAGAGATCTCATCAAGTTCATTGACTTCGAAAGCACCCCCATCTACTTTACCATGTTTGAAGATGA
>JAIYCK010000259.1 GCA_027488055.1 Flavobacteriales bacterium
AGTCCAATCTGCGCATGAGCTTCAGCCAAAACTTGGCCCGTCCAAGTATCCGCGAATTGAGTGATGCAGCCATCTTCGACAACGAGTTCCGTACACTTATTTATGGAAACTCAGATTTGAAAACTGCACAGATCCAAAACTACGATGTCCGTTTTGAGACCTATTTCAACATGGACGATAATATTTCTGTCAGCGCCTTTTATAAGGACTTCCACAATCACATTGAAATGGGTTTTGGTAGTTCCGGTATCACTTGGGAAAACATTGATCAATCAACCGTTCGTGGGATCGAGCTTGAAGGAAGCAAGAACATCTGGAAAGGCCTTAGCTTGAAAGCCAATGTGACGCTTGTAAAGTCCGAAGCAAAATTCGTGCGCCGCGATTTTCAAGTACTTGAAGGCATCAAAATTTACACGCCCATCGATACCATTTTCCGTCAGATGTATGGACAAGCTCCTTACATCGTAAATGGAATTCTTTCCTACAAATCGGATAGCCTTGGTTTTGTGATCACTGCAAGTTACAACGTACAAGGTCCTCGTTTGGTCATCGCAGGTGCCATCAGAGGTCGTCCAGATGTGTATGAGTTGCCGCGTCACTCTGTGGATATTAAAGCTTCCAAAAAATTGGGAGAACATTTCACAGCAAGCTTGACCATCCGCGATTTACTCAATGCGCCTGTGCGCAGATCATATGATCTACCTGATGGTTGGGTGGATTATGACAACTTCCGCTACGGAACTAACTACTTGCTAAGTCTAGCTTATAAATTTTAAGATATGAAAAAAATCAGTCTATTGCTGGGGGTCATCTTCGCATTGCAGCCTCTACAAGGTTATTGTCAATTGGAAAGAATTGTAGTAGAAACCTACTACGTGTGTGATGAATTGGATGCCACCGATACAACAGGAGGGCCCATTGCGGAGGGATTAGTGACCTATCGCGTCTATGCTGATCTATTGCCCAACACTGAGATACTCTCCATCTATGGTGACAATGACCATCCGTTCATTGTGGAAAGCACACTGCCTTTCTTCAATCACAGCAGCGACGGTCAAACACTCGCCAAAGAATTCTTGAAAGCGCGCTATCAAGAAAATACAGTGGCGTTGGATACGTGGCTGACCATTGGTCAAACCACCAAAAAGCAAGGTGCCATAACCCACTATGGAATTCCAAAAAGCAACGACGTGAATGGATCCTTTATTGGCGGGATAAACAATGATGGCGGCAGTGAGATGATCGCTTCTGGATTGCTCAACAATCAAGATTTAGAATTCCCACTCACCATTGCAGATGGCATGGATACACTCGACTATACGCCGGAGGATTGGTTATCAATTGGCATCACTGATTTTCTTTCGGGTTTGGATAGCACTATTTTTGGATCCGTGGTCAACGATGTGACCTCCTTCAATAGTCAAGAATTTGTGCTTTCTTGTTCAGGAGTGCGCGGTGTAGATGCTGATAGCAATTACGTTTTGCTTGCTCAATTGACCACTTTGGGAGAACTGAGCCTGCGTTTGAACATGCGAGTGCGTTACCTGGTAGATGGTGTTCCCACTGAAGTTTCCTACGTAGGCACCAATGTGATCAATACCGAGGATGAAGTATATAGTCCTATTTTGACCTATCCCTTGGAATGTGGTTGTACCGACCCCAATTTCTTGGAATATGATGTGACCTTCTCGTGCCCTGATGCATCCTTGTGTCAGACCCCCATTGCTTATGGTTGCATGGATACCCTAGCATGTAATTATGATGCGTTGGCCAATTTCTCTATACCCGCACTATGCTGCTATCCTGGCTTCTGTGCCAATAGAAACATAGAAGCTGTTTGCCCTTCTTTGATGGGCTCCACAGCTGATTTGACCATTTACCCTAACCCGGTTAGCAATACACTCAACGTCAATGTGCTTTGCGGTGTGCCGACTACGTCGCAAATCACGATTCGCAACTCGCAAGGAATGACCGTGCTCCAGGAGCATGTGCTTAGTACAAGTCAGAATTACAATACCCAATTCGACGTAGAATCACTTGACCCAGGTATTTATCAGATCCAAGTCATCACAGAAGTAGGACCACTTCATCAACTTTTTGTAGTACTATGAGAACAAACTTCAAAATAAGCTGCCTTGCTTTGTGCATGATAGCAGCCACGCTCTTTGTCGGCTGTAAGAAGGATGAAGAGACCAAACCTGAATTGGAATATGGCACTGTGCAAGATGCTCAAGGTAACACCTACAAGACCGTCAAAGTCGGTGAAGATTGGTGGATGGCCGAGAACTTGCGCTCTACGCAATTCAATGACAATACACCATTGCTCTATGTGAGTACCGCTGATTCGAATTCCTTTTGGGCCGCCACTTCCGAGCCATGCTTTACCGCACTATATGGTGGTGGAAATGGCATGCTATACAACGGTTTTGTGCTCGCCTCTGAAAAGCAAATTGCACCTGCGGGGTGGCATATAGCTACCGATGCAGATTGGAAAAAACTTGAAATCAGTCTCGGAATGTCATCTGGCGAAGCCAATCAAACGGGCTGGAGAGGTGAAGGTTTGGCTCAAGAAATAACCTCCCTCTATTCTGTGGGTTGGGCAGAAGGTGTGCCCCTATTCGGTAACAATGCAAGTGGGTTCAATGCACGCCCCACTGGTTGCAGAATCTCCGATGGACGGACCAATATTTTCGGAAATGCCGCCTTTTGGTGGGCTTCAAAACCCACTACCGACGGTTTTTACTATCGTTACATCGATGCTAATTTTCAATCTATTTTTAGACAAGCAGAAAACATACATTACGGCATGGCGATCCGCTGCGTAAAAGACTAAACTTATGAAATCACTCTTTATTTTTTTCGGCATTCTGTTGGCTGTCCCATTGTTTGGACAGACCGATTCGAGCAAATGGGCCTTGGGCTTCAATGTAGAATTACATCGCTCCAATTGCAGCTTGCGCGCAGATAGCGAGTATGACGTACTCTATAACGAATTTGATTCTTTGGAAACGGGTCTCAACTGCCTGAGCTACGCATTGGACGCTAACTACAAGATCAAGTCGGGTATGCAACTCACTTTGGGTTTGCAACTGAATACGATGGGGCACCGCAGTGATACCTTGCTAAGCTCAAACTTGTATGACGTGCGTGCCACTTATCGCTACTTATCCATTCCTGTTGGTTTGCAATTGGAAATGTCGAAGTATAAAGTGATTACTCCACTGCTGGGTGTGCAAATAGCCCCTGGGAAATTGCTTCAACAGTCATGGTCACGTCGCGCGTTCGATAACAGCGCCAAAAACAATGTGAACATAGGACAAGAATTGAATGACATGCAGGTCTATGCTTCCGTGCAAGCCGGTATCAGAATTTCACTGCATTCAAAGTATTCATTTAAGGCTGCAGCTTTCTATCGCCGCAACTTGCTTTCGCTTTCAGATGGTCCTATTGAACGATACTATCAGAACGTAGGCGTGCAGGTGGCCCTTTATCGCCACTTCTAAACAAAAAAACATAGCCTAAAAGGCGTTGGCCGTTTCTTATGAGACGGCCATTTTTTTTACCCCTACATTTCAATTCGCCATCAAAGAATAACGTCCACAACTTCCTGATTCTTTGTCACTTTTTAATTCCATATTGATTTTGAGGAGCCAAGGAAGCCGCAGTCACTAGCTTATTTTTTCGAATCTGAGAACATTTTTTATTGTTAGCTCCGTGTAAATATCGATACACACAAAACACGTTTTTGCGTAACATTTAGGAAACAAGTGACACCTCCTTAATAACACTTTGGTAAAGGGACTTTGATACTGTACAAAAATATTGCACTGACTTTTGGGGCCGTTAATTAATCAAAACAAATCAACAAAATGAAAAAAACAGTTTACGGCTTTTTTGCCCTCCTAGGCTTAGCCCTTGGAACAACAACGTCTGTGCAAGCACAGGACAACTTAGGTGCTGATTGTGGCTGCCCATCAGTTGCTTCACGCCCTGAAGTAATCGTTACTACATTGCCAGGTTACACTGCAGTTGCAGGTACTTTCGGCGGTGAATTGACAAATGGTGCAACTTTCACTTGCGCTAACACTTACATTCTTGACAAAAAGATTTACATCCCAGCTGGTCAAACTTTGACTATCGCTCCTGGTACTGTAATCAAAGGTGGTACTCACACTATTCCATCTGAAGCTACTGCTTTGGTAATCGAGCGTGGTGGTAGAATCATGGCAAACGGTACTGAATCTTGCCCAATCGTTTTCACAGCTGATGCTGACGATATGGATGGTACTTTCCCAATCGGTACAAACGGTCTTTGGGGTGGTGTAGCTCTTCTTGGTAAGGCTACTAACAACTTGTTGTTGTCTAACAACGGAACATACGCTGCAGGTGCTGGTAACGGTCGTTTGGCTGTTGGCGATGGCCTTGGTGTATTGGAAGGTTTCGCTACTTCAAACCCACAAGACCGTTTCGGCGTATTGTTGAGCGGTACTGTTGCTGGTGAGACAGTAGGTACTTTTGACGACAACGATAACTCAGGTGTTATGCGTTATGTATCAATCCGTCACACTGGTGCTATCCTTGCAGTAGGTAACGAGTTGAACGCTTTGACACTTGGTTCAGTTGGTCGTGGTACTGTTCTTGAGCACATCGAAATCGTTTCAGGTGGTGACGATAGCATCGAGATCTTCGGTGGTACAGTTGACATCAAATATTGCTCTATCCTATTCGGTAACGATGATATGTACGACTGGGATTTGGGTTGGACTGGAAGAGGTCAGTTCTTGTTTGGTATGAAGACTAGCACATCTGCTAGCCCAGACTCAGACAACGGTATCGAAGGTGATAGCGATGACCAAGCTTCTAACAACTTGCCACGTTCACACCCTAAGTTCTACAACATGACTCTTTTGGGTAACAGCAAGGCTTTAGGTACTTCTGACAACAGCGGTTTGTGCGCTATCATGGCGAAAGATTTGACTGAAGGTGAAATCTACAACTCTGTATTCGCTAACTTCCGTAACGGTTTCAACATGGTTAAATCTGTTTCTGGAACTCGTACTTTCGCAGCAGGTGGACAAGCATGGCACAACTGGACTAACAATCCTGCAGTTCCAACTTTGGCTACAGCTACAACTGGTAACGGTACTCAGTCTTTGAAAGTTGTTTGTAACACTTTCGTAGGTGTAACTAACCCATTGACTAACGGTGCTACTTCTGCTTCTGCTGGTACAGTTATCACTTCTGGTGCTGACTTCACACAGTTCACAGTAACTGACAAGAATGATATCGTAACTGGTAACACACTTCCTGGATTCGACTACAACTTCACAGTTGACAATACAACCAACGTATTCTCAGTACAAAACGACGTGGTTCCAAACCCAGCTCTTTCTGTATCTGGTTGCCCAACAGCTCCAATCGATGGTTTCTACACTCCAGCTCCATACCGTGGTGCTTTCTCTTCTGAGGCTGGTGAAAACTGGTTGTCAGACTGGTCTTTCTCTGCAGTATTGAACCACTCTACTGGTATTGCTGCTTGTCCAACTGACCTTGACCAAGATGGTGATACAGACGTTGATGACTTCTTGATTTTTGCTCCAGCTTTTGGTACTTCTTGCAACTAATATTAAGAGGTTCATTTAAACATTAAACGCTGAAATTTTTTCAGCCCTAACAGAAATCACACAATGAAAACAAGAAATATTTTCTTCGGTATTTTCATGATGGTGTTGCCAGCCTTGACGTTTGCTCAAGGTCTTGATGGCATCGTTGTTGAAAGATACTACAGCACGAACAGTGCTGATGCTGATAACGCTACTGCTGAAGGAGCTTTGTCTCCACTTGCAGTTGGCTCTACAGTGTACCGTGTTTACGTAGATATGGCTGCTGGCTATAAGTTCTCTACTCTTTATGGTAACGCTGCTCACAACTTGACAGTTGGCACTACTACCAATTTCTACAACGACCCAAACTATGGTGTTGCTGTAAATCCTGGTACTATCACACAATCTAACATCGCTCGTCACACAGCTTTGATCGATTCATGGTTCGCCACTGGTGGTACTTGCGTTGGTAAGGCAGGTGTTTTGAAAACAGATGATTCAGACGGTTCTGTAAACAACGTTCAAGGTATCCTTGCCAACAACCCAGGTGGTTGCTTTGGTTTGGCTATCACTGGCGTTGGTAGCCAGGACGGGATGGTTCCTAGCTCTGCTACTACACAGGTTACACCAAACACGTTGGGTCTTGGTCTTGGTAACGCAGTTATCTCTGCGCTTGATCAAACTCCAGGTGGTGCAATCACTATCACAAACGGCTCTATCGCTGCTTTGGGTGGTGTAGTTGGTCCAACTGCTGCTAACCGCGTATTGGTTGGTCAGTTCACTACAGATGGTGTATTCACTTTTGCTTTGAACGTGCAGATCATCAACATCGCTACAGGTGTTGCATCAAACTATGTTGCTTCATCTCCAGTTGGTGCTGAGCAGACTCACCCAACATTGACTCGTGCAGCTAACCCTGCTCCAATCGTGAGTATTACTTCTCCTGCTAACAACGCTGTTGTTGCAGTAGGTGGTAACGTAACTTTGACTGCTAGCGCATCGGATAACGGAAGCGTTGCTTCTGTAGCGTTCTTCGTAGATGGTGTATTGGTAAGCACTGACGTAACTTCTCCATACTCTGCTGTATGGGTAGCTACTCCTGGTCCACACGTGTTGACAGCAATTGCTTCAGACAACGCTTGTA
>JAIYCK010000398.1 GCA_027488055.1 Flavobacteriales bacterium
CGATTCATTGAGTTGGTTTTCATGATAAGGCAGGGTGCTAACGGGTTTAAAACTAAAGGTAAGGCAACTTATTGTCGAAGCACGAGTGAAATATAAATATAATTTCAAAATCGACATGTTAAATTTATGATATGCTATTAGTGCATTGCGATCGATGGCCGAAGATTGCCAATAAAAATGCTTTTTTACGCCCTGGATGTTATAGACAGTACCTTGTGGGTGTTGGGTTCATAAAATTTAATCTACACCAAGGTATTTGTGCGTTTGCACAGAAATGCGCCAATGAGTCTGTGTTCGTATAAAGTCCAAAATGATATTTTGCATCGCCTCGCGTTTGTCCCACTCTGGTTGAAGATAAAGCATACAATCCGCTTTTACCTTCTGCGCATGGCCTTGTGCCCATTGCACATCGCTCGGGTGAAAAACAACGACTTTCAATTCGTTCGCTTGCAGATAGATGGATTCAACGGGTGCTTTGAATTTTTTTGGTGAAAAGGTGACCCAGTCCCAATGACCAGTGAGTTCGTGTGCACCAGAGGTTTCGATGTGTGTCCGAATACCTTTTTCGCGCAAACCCTGAGTGAGCTCTTGTAGGTCATGCATCGCAGGCTCACCTCCAGTAATGACGCAGATGGGTGCACCGCTCGATACTACATCTTCTATCAGTGTGGTGATTGCGAGGGAAGGGTGGAGGTTGGCATCCCAACTCTCTTTCACATCACACCAAACACAACCGACATCGCAGCCCGCCAGTCGAATAAAGTATGCAGGTGCACCAGCGTAAAAGCCTTCGCCTTGCACGGTGTAGAAACGCTCCATGACTGGAAGTTGGGAGGGTGTGCTCATGCTGCAATGTTAGGGCAATTCTACTAGAGGAGTGTCGGCTACAGATTTTTTTTTGACAGAAAAAATCCACACCAAAACTTAGGCACATCGCTCAAATCTGGGGTACATATGTTTTATAGTTTGAACAATGACTAGCTTGGTTCGCATCTAGAAGAGTGCAAGGATTCAGAGGAATCAATCGGCAGGCGGCCTAAAACACCTGACGCAAGCACTTGATTTTCATTTGACCATATCAACCAAAATAAGGAACAATTGAATCTATTTGCGTTCCAATTGCCATTGACATATGTGAAATTCAATGGGTATTCGAGCGGGCGATGCTCAAAATTTCAATGTGGATTTATGCTTTTGTGGCTCGTTAGCTCATTCGAAATTAATTGTTTTAACCAAAAGAGGAAGGATTCGATGGTGCTCATTTTGAACGCTCCATTCACAATGGTTATCAACAATTGTTAGTATCGATTAGTCCTCGTTTTTCGAACTGTCACCCACGAACCAATCCATGCGCGCTTTAAACAGCACATTGAAGCTGGTGAGGGAGCCATAAATGCGGGTGATGTATTGTTGTAACTCTACTTTTTCGGAGTCGGTCAATTTGCTGTGCGCATTGAGTTTTTGCTCCATTACACGCAAGCGATCGCGGAGCATAACGATCTTATGAAAAAACACTTCTACAGGCATCTCTTTGCCTTTTAGGCTCTGATCTTTGGGTTGAAGGATCAATTTGCCACCTTCCCAACGTTCGCCTAATTCTACGATGTCGGTGACGTCATAAAACATGTCGAATACATTTTTGACGGCATCCACTACATCTTCCAATGGCACGTGCGCTGTGACTGCAGGTCCAGGCTCTACTAAGGTAAAGCCATCATAGCCTCTTCCAAGTTCTTTTTCGCCATGTTCTTTGAAATAGATTCGGTATTTATGATCATCCATACCGAAGACAACTCCTTCGCCGTAGCTAGGATGTGTAATTTTTGAGCCAATAGAAAAGTACATAATGCAGAGCGATTTAATAGGTGCAAACTAAATTGAATAAGACTTGAACGACTTGCGAGTTCAATATCTATTTAACAGCGCTGTGTTATTGGCGTCTTATCTAGCCCTGAGCAGGTGTTGGTTCATACACGTGGATGTCATCCATGTTCATTATCGCATCGCCGTTGGCATCGACGCTGAAAGCGCGCACGAACTTGGCATTCCAAACGATTTCGTTGGCCGTATAACTGAACCTGGCGTGCACGGTTTGATTGAAGGTGTCGTCAAAACCAGAGATCAAAATCATGATTTCAGCATCGCGTGCAATCAGTTCCTCCTGTGTGATGCCGTGCAAGGGACTATCGCTATTGATCGGATGCACCAGTGTCCAAGTGAGTGGCAAAAAAACCACGCGGTCCAATTGCAGATCGAGACTATAATAATTGCGAACAAGCGCGTCCTCTTTGCTCGTGCGCATCACCATGATGACGCGTGCGGTCATTTCCATGAGCGTGTTTTGACGCATATTGGCCAATCGAAACATCAGTGCTTGTCCCTCTTGAAATGGAGCTACTACGGCATTGCGGCTGAAATTGAGTTTGGCTTTGGGCTTGCTAAATCGCGAATACAATAATCCAGTGGTGACCGCGAAGAAAAGCAGTCCGCAGAATGCTTCGAAGGCGGCGACGGCACTCGTCAGTGGTGTTTGAGGTGCAATGGCGCCATAGCCCACCGTTGTAAACGTTTGAGTGGAAAAGTAAAAGCAGTCGAGAAAAGAATGCAAGGGCCGTTGGTCGCGAACCCCGCTCAAGGTTTCTGGTCCGACAGAAAAATAAACCAAGGCGAAACACGCACTTAGCAGAATAAAGCTGCCGAGTGCGAGCATAAAAAAACGTGCAAAGTGTATCTCTAGCAGATATTGATAAACGTTTTGTACCGCTGTTCCTGTCGCACGGCGCACGACATTGAACGATCCATCCTTATTGATGAGGCGTTTGGTTCGACCGCCAATTTTTTCCCCAAATCCGGGGTCATTGATGGTGTTTTGGTTTTTTGATTTCCCGAGCATTAGGACTGCGTAATGGGGGTGGCAAACAAGTCGTAATGTGAGGCACTGTCTATTCTTACATTCACAAAATCTCCAATGCGCACAAAGTGGTCTGCTTTGGAAATCAAGACCTCGTTGTCCACTTCAGGTGAATCAAATTCGGTGCGTCCATGGTAGTATGGCCCCTCAGCCCTGTCGATCAACACTTTGAGTTCTTTGCCAACATAGCGTTGATTCAATTCAAAACTAATATCGGATTGCAGTGCCATGATTTCATCAGCGCGTTTCTTTTTGGTGCGTGCAGGCACATCATCCTTAAGTTGATAAGCGTGTGTATTCTCTTCGTGGCTATACGTAAAAACCCCCAAGCGTTCGAATCGGGAGGTTTGCACCCAGTTTAACATCTCTTCGAAGTCGGCCTTGGTTTCGCCGGGGTAACCCGCTATGAGGGTGGTGCGCAAAGTGATATCAGGTACTTTGGAGCGGATGTCTTGAATCAATTGATCTGTTTTTTCTCGGGTAATGCCACGTCGCATGCTGGTCAACATTTTGGTTGTTGCATGTTGCAAAGGCATATCCAAATAATTGCAAATGTTGGAGCGCTCGTTCATGACATCCAATATTTCCATTGGGAAACCCGCCGGAAAGGCATATTGCAACCGGATCCACTCGATACCTTCGACATCCGAAAGGCGGCGCAATAGATCGGGGAGGGTTCTTTTTTTATTGAGGTCGAGGCCGTAGTAGGTCAAGTCCTGTGCAATCAAAATCAATTCCTTGGTGCCTTGTGCGGCCAATTGCTGTGCGTTTTTGACGAGTTGGTCCGGATCGGTGCTGCTGTGTTTGCCGCGCATCAATGGAATGGCACAGAATGAACAAGGTCGATCGCATCCTTCTGAAATTTTGAAGTAAGCAAAGTGTTGTGGGGTGGTAAGCAATCGTTCGCCTACCAACTCATGTTTATAGTCCGCTTTGAGTGTTTTGAGCAGCTTGGGCAATTCGCGCGTACCAAAAAAAGCATCTACTTCAGGGATGTCCTTTTCCAATTCGGGTTTATAACGTTCGCTCAAACAGCCAGTCACATACAATTTGTGGATATTGCCGGCCTCTTTTTCTTTGGCCCATCCTAAAATGGTATTGATACTCTCTTCCTTCGCATTGTCGATGAACCCGCAGGTATTGATGATCACAATTTCGGCATCTTGCTGCAGAGACTCGTGCTCCACATCGAATTGATTGGCCTTGAGCTGGGCCATCATAACTTCGCTATCAAAGATGTTCTTTGCACAGCCAAGGGTGACCACATTCACTTTGTTCTTTTGAAGAGTTTTGGTTTTCATTGCACTGCAAAGGAAGTCTACAAATGCTCATGCTCCTCGTTTTGATTTAAAAACTATCTGTTTTTTTTGGAAGCGGCATCAAGGACCCCCTCAGTTCTCATAGAACGGGCTTTTTAACTATAATAATCGGGGATAATTGCAAGAATGGCCTTTATTAATGAGGCCGTCTCCAAGGGCAAACGAAACAAAACAATCCATTTTCTGGTACAAAGGGATGAATTGTTCTTTTTTGAAGAATAAGAGCATTCATAAACCTGATAAACGATACTAAACCCTATACCATGAATCCTTCCATCCTAGGTTATGACGGTCGATTGAGCAGCGAAGTGCGCGTGCAATTAACTGATTTGTTGGCCGCTATTGCACTTGCGAATCTCGGAAAACGTACTGATTTGAGAAAACTATGCAGTATTGCCATCGAGTTGCTCGACAATGCTCAACGGCACTGCACAGGAGATAAGGTTCAATTTTCCTGGCGAATTGAAGGGGATGAAGTGATTGTATCGGTTCAGAATAAAGCCAAGGGCAAAGATGCCTTGCGATTGAAAGAGCAGGTAGCCGCGGCCTTGGGAATGTCCACGCAAGAAATCACCGAGGCCTTCAAAGCGCAAATGATGAATCCTGAATTTGGTGAGCATGGCGGAGCAGGGCTTGGTATTTTGCAGATCATCAAAAAGGGCGGTAAGCACTACGAAGTTGAAGTGTTGCCAACCGATGACACCAATGAATACATCTGTCGCAGTCATGTAAAAACATCGCTGGTAGCATGAATATGACGAAGCCTCAACTGTCCATTGCGGAGACACGCAATTCGCCGGCAGTGTTTTTTGATCATCGTATATTCAAGCTTAGTGGTATATCGACGATGGTCTATGCCATGGAGTTTTACGCGCCGTTGTTGGCCTTGTTTGATGAGGGTGCAGATCCTCACAGCGAGGAAATTGATATTGAAATCCACTTGAGTTATTACAATTCATCTTCCAATAAGTGTATTTATCAGTTGATGGAAAAGGTGAAACTGCTCTCCGATAAGGGTGTTAAAATCAATGTCTGTTGGTGCGTAGAGGAGGAGGATGAATTTATGCGCGAAGGAGGACAAACGCTTGAAGAACTATTGGGCCTGCAATTCAGTTACAAGCAGGTGCCCTTCAATCAGAATCGACTATTTTAAGCAAATAATACTGCCATAAATCAAAAGCCTCACGCATGTGGGGTTTTCGCATTTTAGAGTACAGCGTACCGCGCTTGTTTTCACTCTAAGCGCCGCATCATGTCATTTGAAGAGAACGGCTGGACGCGATGATGAATGATCGGGCAAATAGGGTGTGGAGCTAATTATTCCACAATGGATCATTGAACCTAAAATGCACATTCTTGTGATTGATGCACTTTTAAATGATTTTTTGAAAATCCAAATCAGTCTTTGGTTTCCGTCTTGAATAGACTGTCTACAAACTCAAAGCGATTGAAAATTTGGAGGTCACCGATTTTTTCACCCACCCCGATGTACTTTACAGGAATGCTGAACTGATCGCTGATGCCAATGATAACGCCACCTTTGGCGGTGCCGTCGATTTTGGTAATGGCCAGCGAAGTCACGTCAGTGGCTGCTGTGAATTGCTTGGCTTGTTCGAATGCATTTTGGCCTGTGGACCCGTCCAGTACCAGCATCACTTCATGGGGGGCATCTGGTGTCACCTTTTGCATGACCCTTTTGATTTTGGTAAGTTCAGCCATGAGTCCCACTTTGTTGTGCAGGCGCCCTGCGGTATCAATCAATACCACGTCGGCGTTTTGCGCCACGGCACTTTGAATGGTATCAAAGGCCACACTGGCTGGATCGGCACCCATGCCTTGACTGACAACGGGCACATTGGCGCGTTCACCCCATACTTTGAGCTGATCAACAGCTGCAGCGCGAAAGGTATCAGCCGCACCAAGTACTACTTTTTTTCCTTGTGCATTCAGCTGATGCGCTAGTTTTCCAATGGTAGTGGTTTTACCTACTCCATTGACTCCCACCACCATGATGACGTAAGGCCCATCTACCTTCGGAATATGCACTTGCTCAGTTTGCTCTCCGTCGTGGCCTTTGAGCAATGCGCTGATTTCCTCTTTTAGGATGTTGTTGAGTTCGTCGGTTCCCAAAAATTTATCTTTGGCAACGCGTTCCTCGATCCGTTTGATGATTTTGATGGTCGTTTCCACGCCCACATCACTGCTGATGAGGATTTCCTCCAGATTATCGAGTACTTCTTCGTCTACGCGGCTTTTGCCGGCAATGACTTTTGCCAGTTTACTGAAAAAACCAGTCCTTGTTTTTTCAAGGCCTTGGTCTAGACTTTCTTTTTTCTCAGAACTAAAAAGTTTTTTGAAAAAGTTCATGATGCGATATAGTGTGCAGAAGCGTTTTGAATCAATAAAAAAGGCTTTTCATACAATGTGAAAAGCCTTCAAAATGCGTATAGTACAAGCAGGATTAGCTTTTAAACCAATCAGCAATCTTGTCGTTGTGTACGATTTCTTCTTTGAAGGTGTAAGCTCCTGATTTTGGAGATTTTACCATCTTGATCACCTTGGTGTGATTCTTACCACCACCGGTTTGCAGGGTTGCTACTACTTTCTTTGCCATGGCGCTATGGTATTATTATTTTATTTCTTTGTGAACGGTCATACGCTTCAATATCGGATTATATTTCTTAATCTCGATACGCTCGGGCGTGTTTTTACGATTTTTTGTGGTCACGTAACGGCTAGTGCCTGCTTTACCTGACTCTTTGTGTTCAGTGCATTCTAGGATGACTTGAACTCTATTTCCTTTTTTTGCCATTGTCTTATTTCGCTTAAAACGGGCGGCAAATATACGACTATATTTCTTATCAACAAGGTATTGTCATAGTATTTTTTCAAAAACTTTGCTTTTTACCTTTTTTTTCTCCTAAAAATTCATCGAGAGTGCCACATGCTCAGGGATTGGCCTCACATGGACTTGTTGATAATCAATTCTTTCATCGTCGGATTCTTCCCAAGGCAAATGTATTATTGATTTCGCCTTTTTTGATAATAAGTCAATTGAATATCAGTTCATTGTCAAAAACCGAATTCAATTTTTAACCTGATTTTATAACGGAAATTCAATTAAGTGGCCAGAAATACGATCAAAAATACAGAAACAGAAGACGCTCCAGCGGAGAAAGTCAAGCCGACTAAACCTGCAAAAGCCGGTAAAATGAATGCATTGCGGCAGTTTCTTGCGGACGAACGCGTGATTAAGATCGGAGGCTTGTTTGTCATGATCTTCGGTATCTTGCTTTTCTTGTCCTGCTTTTCATATCTGTTCAGCGCGTCACATGATCTTCGTTTGATCACGGCCTCTGAAAGCGGTGCATTGCCTGCTCCATATCAAAACTGGTTTGGTGCAATGGGGGCCCATTTGGCTTGGTTTTTTATGAATCACTATTTTGGTCTTGGTGCCTTTTTTCTTGGATTCATCTTATTCCTCTGGGGTGCTCGTGTTTTTTTTAAACGTGATCTCTTGCCATTCTGGAAGAGTTTTCGGTTGTCTCTTTTGGGCATGTTGTTCTTCCCATTGCTGATGGGATTTTTGTTTCATGAACGCATCGAACATTTGGATCGAACGATTCGGATCAATTGCAACGATAATTTGGTCGGCGGTTATGGTTATCTGGCCACGGAATGGACCACCCATGTCTTGGGATGGTTTGGTACGCTTACATTGTTGTTGTTTGTAACGTCTGCTTTTTTGCTTTTCAACTTCAACCATCAAATGGAGGCGCTGTGGGCGCGGATTGCCGAATTGTGGAGCCGAAGGTCGGATATGCTGGAAATGGAAGATGAGGAGGAACCCGCTGTGCAGGCACCAGTGCAGGCACCAGTGGAGGTCATACCTGAACCTCCAATCAATGAGCGTAAGAATCAACCCTTGGTGGTAGCTCCCATTGTTCAAGAAGCGGTCAACGAGATGTTGCCTCAAGTGGAGGAAGAGCCAATGGAGGTGGATATGCAAGTGCCCGAAGTTGAGTTGGACCAAGAGTTGACACCAGATGAGTTAGAGGAAGACAATAGCGACGTTGAATTGGAGCCAATGGTCGTCACGGCAGGTGCAGCAAGTTCTCCACTCGGAGATTTCGATATCGAGATCAATGCGCCGGTAGAGGATGAATTGCCTGAGTCAGATGCCATTCAGCAACTGGAATCATTGGGTCCATACGATCCCCGTAAGGACTTGAGTCGCTATACCTTTCCCATATTCGATCTGCTCAAACCGCATGGTGGACAAGGCATTCAAATCGATAAGGAGGAGCTAGAGGAGAATAAGAATCGCATAGTTGAGACGCTCAACCACTACAAAATTGAAATAGCCAAAATCAAAGCAAGTGTAGGTCCCACGGTAACGCTTTATGAGATTGTGCCCGCTCCAGGGGTTCGCATTTCCAAAATCAAGAATCTAGAGGACGATATCGCCTTGAGTTTGGCTGCCTTGGGGATCCGCATCATTGCGCCGATTCCAGGAAAAGGTACGATTGGTATTGAGGTGCCGAATTCAAAGCCCGATGTAGTGAGTATGCGCTCACTTATTGCTAGCGAGAAGTTTAGACTTGCCGAGATGGAGTTGCCAGTGGTATTGGGTAAAACCATCAGCAATGAGAATTTTGTAGTGGATCTTGCAAAGATGCCCCACTTGCTTATGGCAGGGGCCACTGGTCAGGGTAAGTCGGTAGGTTTGAATGCCATCCTAGTGAGTTTGTTGTACAAAAAGCATCCTGCGGAGATCAAATTTGTGCTTGTGGACCCAAAGAAGGTGGAACTCA
>JAIYCK010000037.1 GCA_027488055.1 Flavobacteriales bacterium
GGAGAGCCGCCCGTCATATTGGTTTCAATACCAGTTGCGGGCGGATTTCTTTTAAGATTTTTATTTTGTTTACGGATTGATTTGATTAACTGCGCTCAATTGGCTTTGTCAATGAGCGCTTTTTTTTTGAAAAAAAAAATGGGGCCAAAGCCCCACTCTATGTTTTGATCATTAGTTCCTTAACGTTGACCCGCATAGCTGATTTCAACGTGGTTGGTCGTTTTATTGATATCTACAATGATTTTTGCGCCCTTATAGTTCAATTTGGAATGTGAACCTTCACCAATGAGTTGACCTTCATTCGCTGAGATCGTAAAAGTAAGTCCATGCAAGGTTCGATCAGGCGCCATATTGGGTTGATAAACAAATTTGAAGCCGTTGGCATACAATTCATTATTCAGAGCGGCAAGTTCCTCACGGCTGGTCGAGCCTTCGATTTCGAAATGGGCTTCAGTAGCATTGATGGTTTGTTGAGCAAATAAACCGAGGCTCATTACACCAAATAGGATGGAGAATAGATGTTTCATAATACAATTTTTTTAATAGACGCTTCAAAGATACAAAAGGTTGTAAGATGAGGGCGAATTACGAATTGCCGTCTGGATTAATTGCAATTCATCCAAACAGCAATTGATCCCCCCCCGGTCACTCCACCACCACCTGCGCTCTCACCACCTCATTATCATACCTCACCACTACCGTGTAACACCCAGGCGACCATTGCGCGACCTGCAGCTCTTGCGGTGATGCATTGGAATACTGGATCAACTGGCCAGTGGCATTGTAGACCGAAACCTCTCGAACATCTTGCGCATCACTCACTTCTAGGCGAACCACAGATGAGCTAGGGTTGGGGTATAGGCTGAGGGTTTTGGGATTATGAGGTGTGACTTTGACGCCGGTGTAGGTGTCGCCAAGAGGACCGCCGCCGTTGGTGGTGCGGAAAATTGTTGTTCCAGACATGGCATACATCAGGTTTTCATTGCGCAAGTCCATGTCTATAAAACCAATATAGATGTTTTCACCCGAATTGTTCAAGACCAACGGTGTTTCTTGGCAGCTCCAAACGATACCGCCATCTGTGGTTTTAAGCAATGTGCATGGAATTGTATTTACCGGGCCAACTCTAGCGAACCCTAAATCATTAGTTAAAAAATAAAAATCACTAACGCTGTTTGTGAAGGTCAAATCGAGGATATTAAAACTGTCACCACCGTCGTTTGTAGTTAGAATCGATCCGATATTGTTAAAACCAATGAGTCCTAAAGATCCCAATATCCAATTTTGACCGTTTTTGGTTTTAACAGCGCGACAATTGTAATCCAAACCATCAGGGGAATCTTCTATGTTTATGAATTGGTATCCACAATTGTTTAGAAGCCTAACGTTGCCACTTGCAACAACAAAATTACAAGAATCTTCAAACGACACTTTTTGTCCGTTGAAATTGGGATTGAGCGACCAAGTTAAACCACCATCGAATGTTTCCGCTGTGGTACCGCCAGCGTCTCCGCCAAGGGCTAGGCCGTAATACTCACTCACGAATTTTATTCGCAGAAAGTCTTGTTCACCCTCCACTGGATAGGGCAACCAAGAATTTCCACCATTAGTTGTTTTGAGGATAAACGGCATATTTGTACCGCAAATCCAACCAATTTGTTCATTGATGAAAAAAATGTCTTCATAATAGTAGTTTGTTGCCGCATGGATTTGAAAGTCAACATGTAGCGTATCCCATGTCGTGCCGTAATCTAAGGTTTTGAGTATACGGTTATAAAGCCCAGGTTCAGTAATAGATTGTTCAAGCACAAAACCAGTGCTGTCGTTGATGAAATGCATGTTCATCAAAAAGTTCATTCCTTCAAGGGGAGTAGTGATTGGCTCCCATTGCGCATAAGACGTGCTAAAATGACCGATTAAACCAAAACAAAAAAGTGCAATCGCGAGATTTTTCATAGTTGTTTTTTTTAATTCTTGCTGTTATAGCTTAATGAGCGAAGCAAAGTAATTTGTGGTCAATCCTGCAAGTTGCAAATGATAGATACCTCCCGAGAGGTTCGAGAGATCAATTGTTATTTTTTTATTGTTTGAGATTGGTACTGTTTGGATGAGCTGTCCAAACGCATTATGGACATAAAGTTCTGCAGTGGTAGTATTTTCAACTTGGGGCATTTCGATACTAAAAATTCCGTCGCTTGGATTGGGAAAAACAAAAAGAAAGTTGTTTTTTTGAAGGGTCATTTCTTCAGTTTGAACCGTATAAGGAATGTCAAAACGGGCAATCGTCGCTTCGTTAATATTTGGAGTTTCCTCTTCTTGAAGGACTCTATAATAATCTGCTAAACTGTCTTGATCATAATACTCAAACGTCCAATCCTTATTGCTACTGCCCACAATCCATACTTTGGTTCCATTGGCACAAATGTCTCTTACACTGTTATCATCACCCATTCCGTACTGGGTGCTCCATTGCATTTCGCCATTGGGTCTGAACGCGGCGATATAGGAACGGGAAGCTGAATTAGCAATATCGGTTTCTGAGTACAAAGAGCCATTTTGGTCGCACATGGGGAATAACCCTGTTGCCGGTGTTTCGCACCATTCGGGTGTAGCTGCGATGTTATTGATGGTTGAAGTTCCACACAAAAACAAGTTGTTGTTTTCGTCAAGTGTGAGGGCACGACCAATATCCGAACCATCACCGCCAAAAAGAGTACCCCTTGTTTGTAGGGAGGCTATGTTCTCAAGTCGCCATTGCATTAGGAAAGCGTCATTGGGGCCTCCACCTGGTTCCCTTTGATGCCATCCATTGACATAGAAGGGGAATTCTAAGTCGGTGGTATTTTCTGTTAATGGTGTGAGTCCAGTAACATGTACAATCGCACTGGCGAGTGGAATATTATCATGTTGTGAAATGACAATATCTCCGAGAAAATGTCCTTGGTGGCCAACTACGTTGAATATGGTAGGACTTGGGGCAATATAGGTGCACCACTTGAATACATCTATAAATTGGACGGTGTTAGGATTGGGATTGCCAAAATGAGTGATAAAGTAATTGCAGTCAGCGGTGGCGTTATTGTCAATGAAATTCAAACCCCAAAAGTTGTTGTGCGCCTTGGGAAATAAACCATCGGTAGGTAAGTCATTGGCTATGCTGCTATATTCATTCTCCATGGTTCTACCCAGGATAACCGGTGTTCCTTTGAATAGATCCACTGCCAGGAATAGATCATTTGCAGCACTGCCGAAAAATGTCATGTGCACTTGTGCTTCCGATTCGCCCATTCGTTTTATGTAAAAACCGTCTTTGCCACCTGAATAATTCATGCTTTCATTACCTGGGTTGTTGTCAAATTCAGGCCAACCTACACTTGACTCCGTATTGCCAATGTAGTATATGATTGTTTCTTCGATAGGGGTTGTTGTGTAGGTAACTTTAATATCGACCAATTCATCGTAGCTTTCCCCTCTACATAAGTATGAAATAGAAGATAACCATTGATGTCAAATTTTGCATAGATACCGTCGGTTACTCCGCCGTAGGTATTATCTTCCATTTCAATGGAACTAATCATAGCAAGATCTGGACTCGATGTTTTGCCAACAAGGTGCAATTGGTTTGTACTCGTTAACAAGTCGATTTCTAAAAATTCATCTAACCCCTGACTTCCTCCATAATATGAAATATAGACGGCTTCGCATTCCCCATTGAATTTAACTAGCATGGCATCATTGAACCAGGATGCCACGCCGATTTGTGAGCCAATATTTTCGATTATATATGTTGTGCTTTGCAAACCAACAGCGAAGACATCATTTAAATCATTTGCAATCGCACTGCGAAAACTCTCATCACCCTGCCCCCCAAACATGGTACTCCAATCTACATTTTCAAGCACCTGTGAACTGCTTGACACCGATTGCTCACCTACTTCGAGCACCAAGGCTCCCCCCCAACTTCCAATGCCAGTAAAGCTCACCTTGTTGCTGCTAATCGCATAACTCGGTTGCCAGCTGTGCAAAGTCATGACGCCTGTGCTTAGATTCATGCTGTAGGCTTTTGGTTTGGCGTATTCAATTTGGCCGATGGAGGTGGCAATGATTAAATTTCCATTGGCCGCAATACTCAGACTCGTTTGCCCATCAAAGCTCATTTCAAAGTCGCCTGTTGGTGCGCCGCTTCTCGCAATAATGTATTGCTTGCATCCACTTGGGCCATTGTTATAGAGCACATCAGTATTGGTGTAGACTGAGGACTTCCATAGTCCGTTGTAAGATGGGGTGCGCTCGCCTTTGCGGGTCATGTGCGAGAGATAAAAATTGGTGTATTCCTTGCGCACATCCCAAGCGTATAATTTTTGATTGGTATTGCCTTTGGTAAAACGCATATCGACGCGGTAGGTGGTATCGACATTGGTCGAATCAGAAGCCTGTATCAATTGAAACATCATCGTTGAATCATTCAAATAGGTGGCCACACGATTCTGCTGGTTGTAATACAACACGCTCTCATTTGCGCTTCCATCGTCATTGCGCAGCTGCGACACATTGGACAAATAACCTCCCGATGAACTATGGGGAACCACAGGCATATATACAGTTTTCTGTGACCACTTGGTCAGATTGTATTTGTAACTGTCCGTAGTGACTTGACTTTGCCCAGCTACAAATACATTCCCCTCTTCATCAATCGCCACGCCTGTGGCAAAATCATTTCCATTGTAATCGTTGTTGTACGTATTGTGTGCGGTGATGGCGCCTGTGCTGAAATTCAACTTGTACACGCACAAATCCAAATTGCTCACGCGATACACGCTTCCCGCCAAATAGAGCTGTCCAGATGCATCGAGGTTCAAGGCAGTGAATGTATCGTCGCCACCGTCCTGATCAATTATTTTTTGCCAGCTCACCGGTGGACCTGCCAACGGAATTTTAACGGCATACAAATCTTTACCAGTGCTGGCGGTGTATCCGGCCACATAAACAAAGCTGCCACTGACATCGATGCAGTTGGCTTCATCGTCGAGATTAGCAGGGCCGTTGTAGGTAAAAGTCCATGACACGGCCATACTCACCAGTTTCACCACCTTCAGGTCTTTGCCTTGCGCTGTGTTTACATGTCCTGTTACATAGATATTGTCTTGGGCATCGATGTCAATGTCGGTGATTTGGGTAAAAGTGGCTGAGGCGTTGTTGGACAGATTGGCACTGACTTGCGCCCCTGTGCTGCCATTCAACTCCAAGCGGACCATGGTCCAGGTAATGGGGTTTGCAGCGGTTTGCACGCCTCCGTAGAACAACACATTACCGCCATTCATAGCAATGCGGTTGTGGCCATCGCGCAAATTATTGGTGGAATTATAGATATGGCTCCATTGCTGGGTGCCCGATCCATTGTATTTCACTGCCAAAGCATCGTGCTGCTGTAACACATTATTCAATACACTTCCTCCGCAATAGATGTCGGTGCCGCTGGCCAACACCGTCACAAATCCATCGGGACCTGAAACTGATCCATTAAAAGTTTGGCTCCAAAGCAATGCCCCCGCGCTGCTGTATTTCACCACCACCGCGTCGTAATTAGTCAAGGATAATTGAGTGGTACCCACCACTATGATATCACCATTGCTGTCGATGGTTAAATCGGCAGCCATGTCCAAGCCGTCATACGCCGCATTGCTCCATGTCTGCGTCCATTGCTCCACGTTCGCGTTGTTGTGTTTGGTTACAATGATGTCGTAATTGCCTGAGGCATTGAGGCTGGCACCTGTAGTGTAAATAAAATTATTGGCGGTTTTGGTGATGTTGTTTTTGTATAGGGCTTCTTGCACTCCTTGTTGCGTGGCATTTTCGAACAACAAAGCTGCTTGTTGCTGAGCTCTTAACGCTGGTGAAAAGAATTGGGTGATAAGGAGAAAGATGAATGGAAGGTTCAATAATTTCCTTACAGAAAAGATAAAAAAATTTGCATGCTTGTTCGCTGAATTGCTTAATAGCGCAAAACATTGATAATTTGTAATCATGTTATTTTGAGAATTAGAAAGTATAGTAGTTCAAAACGAATGTAAATAAAAATCAAATCAGTCCGTGTGATTTCAAGATTAAATGTGGGTAATGTTTCAGGTCTAGGGTCTTGTTTTGTCGTGTGCATGGCAATTCCATAACCACCACGGACCTCGCGGCTATCCCATGTGTATATTTGCCGCATGATCGCACGCAATAAAAAGAAACTGGAAGAACTACAGGCTGCTCTGCTGAGCAACAATGAAAAGCAAATCCTCGACGCCATCGGAAGGTTGGATGAATACCCTTTTCCCGAAATCATTGAGCCGCTTTTGGTGTTGTATGCAAAACAAGAGGAGGGCCTGGTAAAAGCGCATTTGTATGATGTGCTCACCAGCATGAAGATAAGTGGACTGGAGGAGATTTTTTTCAAAGCTCTTGGAGCCAAGGAATTTGCACACTGCCGCAAGGATTTGATCCATTTCATGTGGAGCAGCAATGTGCAACCTGTGGAGGGTTGGGTGTCGATCATCGAATTAGCTGCCAATGGCACCTACGAGGAAATCATCGAGGTGATGTCGCTGCTCGACAATACGGAACATGAATTGCCTGAAGAGGAATTATTGGAGGCTGTGAGCATCCTGAAAATCGCTATCAATGAAAATCCAGAGCACGAAACAACGGCCATTAAACAGGTATTGTTGCAAGACCTCAACCACCGTTTGAATCAGTAGACGAATCGAATTTTACTGCATTGCGATCCATCCAATCGATTAATACAAAAAGATTGTAGCGCAGCGCGAGAGGTGTATCTGCATCTAAGGCCAGTGCTTTCATGGATTGTGAGAGTGTGTGGGCTGATGAAATTGAAGGCCCGTTGTGTTTCTTTTTCAATGCGTCGACCAGTGATTTCAATGGAATTTCAAATCCCTTTTTTGGCCCATCGAAAAGCCAGCTGGGCAGCGTGTCCCGATACGCAGTGCGTAGAATGACCTTCTGATGCGGCCCAACAATCTTGTGCGATGCGTGAAGCTGATTGCAGAAGGTCACCACCTCAGGGTCCATGAAGGGCGCGCGGATTTCCATGGAGCTCCACATGCCGCATCGATCGGTTTTGGTTAACATGTCTGACTGCAAAACCCAGGCTTGATCTCCAGCTAAAAACGTGTTCAGATGCATTGGATCGACTCCATCTCGAATGGGCGATGCATGTGGGAATAAGCGTTGAATCCACGCCCATGATACAAATTGCCGAAGAAAGGTGTATTGCTCTTTTGCAGGTGTGTGCAGCAGTTGCTGGTACCTCTTCAACTTGCGCAACCGATCACTTAGCGGAGCTTCACGGCCAAATCGAGCATCTGAAATGATTGCAAGCGGAAGGGATTTGATCAGGGCATTCTGAATGGACTTTTCCTGCGCCTTCATCCAAGCCCGGTGCTTTCGATAACCACCCAAGAGTTCATCGCCGCCATCGCCGCTCAAACTCACTTTGTACGAGCTTCCCACCGCATGTGTGAGACTATACAGCGCGAGCGCCGAAGAGTCGCCAAAGGGTTCGTCCATGAGCTCCAGTATCTCTTCATAGCGCTGAGGCAGATGTGCTTCATCCACTGTAACGGTCGTATGTGGAATGCCCAAAAAAGAGGCAAACCGCTTGGCTCGCTCACTTTCATCGAGATATGCAGAATTCGAAAAGCGAAGCGAGAAGGCCGGAATGGATGGCTGATAGCGCGATGCCTCAAACGCCACAATACTGCTATCCACTCCACCACTTAGAAAGGTACAAATGGGCACATCGGTCATGAGCCTGCGTTCCACGGCGCTGCTGAAAAGTGTACGAAAATGGGTACTGGCATCTTGGACCTCGACGGCAGGTTGATCCATTGGCCAAGTGCCCTGCGTCATTTGACCTCCATTCAAGCAAATGAAGGATTGACGTTCGAGTTTCATTATGCCCTGGATAATGCTGTGCTGAGGGGGCGTGTAGCCAAATTGTAAAAAGTGACCGCAGGTATCAATGTCTATTGCGCGCGGTACATCAAATTGAAACAGGGGTTTCAACTCGGACGAAAAATGAAATTTGTTCTGATGAATGGTATAATACAATGGTTTTTCTCCCATTCGGTCGCGAGCCAAAAGAAAATCGTTGGTGGCGGTGTCATACAAGCAAAAGGCAAAAAAACCGTTCAAGTCTTGAAGGCCTTGTTGCCCGAATTGAATCAAATAATACAAGAGCACCTCAGTATCACTGGTGGTCTTCCAATCTGTTTTCTTCAATCTCTTTTTTAGTTCTTGGAAATTGAAAATTTCACCATTGAATACGAGCACATATCGATGGGTGGCATCCCAAAAGGGCTGATTGGCCGCTGAGCTTGTGTCTATGATGGAAAGTCGCACATGACCCATCCAACCTCTTTGCACTTCTGCTATTTGTTGCGCATCTGGCCCACGGTGGATCATCTGTTGCAGCGCACTGTCCAGTTGACGCTCAAGCTCATTATTCGGCTCGGACTCGTCTAGATGCAATATGCCTGCAATGCCACACATATTATTGTTTCAAGAATATGTACCCACCTTTGACGGCACCCCACACTTGTTTGCCTTCGGCATTCCACCCTTGATCCCAGCTGATCATTCTCGTTTCGTCAATGGTTACTTTGCTCGTTGTCCATGCAGCTCCCGAACGATCGATCGGGC
The DNA here is from genome assembly GCA_027488055.1 of Flavobacteriales bacterium. GTDB lineage: Bacteria > Bacteroidota > Bacteroidia > Flavobacteriales_D > Sanyastnellaceae > CANHSF01. Next base: position 8,704 of record JAIYCK010000037.1, read on the forward strand.
ATGTTCGATCTCCTGTACTTCCAGCGAAGGTCATGTTTTCTTGATCCAGAGTTAATTTGACTTCGCAACCATCTTTCAGGATCAAGGAGTCAGTTGTCAATTGGGTGAATATGGCATCGTCCCCATTTTTTCCGGCCAAGCGCAATGGATTGGCAACGGTATAGATGTAACTGGTGAAATGCGTGTTATCGTCTTTTATAACCTTGTATATGCGCTGACGATAAGGTTTGTCCATGCTGGTCGCCACTGCTTGCTCTACATAAAGATAAAAAGTCGATTCATCGGCAGGCCAAATGGGTACCATGCGCAAGCGGATATCAAAAAAATCGCTGTCACTCTGCGCTTGCAATGCGCTGCTGAAATCACCGATCATGCATTGACGCAGAAACTGAAAGTTGGACATACGTCGACCACCTTGTTCTGACGATGGAGTAGAAACAGTAGTTTGTTTGCTCGTGTTGCACGCTGCGAGCGCAGCGCACATGAAAATGATACCGAGCAGAAAGGATGCGTGTTTCATGATTCGAAGAGCAATGTGTTGTGGTTGGATTCTTTTTTGGGGACCAAAAACATGAGTGTAAGTCCTACAATGAAAAACAGCGATAACGCGAGAATGGATGCTCTGAGGCTGCCAAAAGCACCTTCTAAATAGCCAAAGGAAAGCAGACCAATGATGAGTCCGACTTTTTCCGTGACATCGTAAAAACTAAAATACGAAGCAGTATCATTTGTTTTGGGAAGAAATTTGGAATAGGTGCTTCGTGCCAAACTTTGTGTGCCTCCCATGATAAAACCGATGCAGCCGGCAGCGATGTAAAATGTAAGCGGACTGGCGATCATAAAATAGCCATACAAGCACACCAAAGTCCACATGCCCAGTGCATATTTTAATGTGGTAGTGTTGCCTATTCGCTTGCTGAGATATGAAAAGACATAGGCACCTGGGATGGCGATCAATTGCACCATGAGCACAGCAGAGATCAATTCGCCCGTTTCAAGACCAACGATCTTTTCGCCATTGGGACCGATTCGATACACCTCTTTTTCTCCGAAGAATGTGGCCATCTGCATAATAGTTTGCACACCCATGCTGAATACAAAAAAGGAAAGAAGGTATGATTTAAGACGTTTGGTGTGACGCAAGCCATTCCATACTTTGCCCAATTCTCGAAATCCGTTGACTATGACTTTGCGGTCGAAGGTGCGATCGCTTTTTGCATCTTTCAAGTAATAAAAGGTGTAATGCGCGAAGCCGATCCACCAGATGCCAACAGTCAAAAAGCAATACCGCACATCGATATCCAACACTTGCATCATCACAAGATTGATGACCAAAAGGAGCACGCTGCCGAAATAACCGAACGAATAGCCTTTGGCACTTACCTTGTCTTGTTCATCGGGCGGAGCGATTTCGGGTAAAAAAGAATTGTTGAATGCATAGCTGCACCAAAATCCGATACAAGCGAGGATGACACTGAGCATACTCATTTCGAGGTGACCCACTTGTGGATCGAAAAAGTATAATGAGCCACAAGACAATGCGCCCAAATAACAAAAGAATCGCATGAACATTTTTTTGCGCCCCAGGTAGTCTGCAACACCGGCAAGGGCAGGTGAGAGGATGCAAACGATGGCCATAGCAAAGGCCAGGCAATAGGACAACAATTCGGTGTTTTTGAAAGTGGATCCAAAAAATAGTACCATATCGCCTTCGGCTCCATCCACGGGCACTCCATCTTTGTTCATGGTGGTCACGGCATTGTAAAAAATGGGAAAAATGGCGGTGCCAATCACCAAGTTGTACGTTGAATTGGCCCAATCATACATCGCCCAAGCGTTCTGAATCTTTTTAGAGTACTTCATTGGGCCAAACTACAAATAATTCAGTCGTTGACAAGCAATTCGTAGAATTCTCTTGGATCTCATAAATCCGAGGGTGTAACCCCGTTGATACACGTGTTTTGAATTACTTTTGACATCCTTTTGTGCGACAATAAAGGAGCACAATCGCGTGATGTATGGAACAACATTTTGATATCTGTATCATTGGTGGTGGCATTGTAGGTGCAGCGACCATGTATAAAATGCAATTGGCTTTTCCCGACAAGTCCATCCTGTTGATCGAAAAAGAAAAAGCTTTGGCAAATCATCAAACGGGCAACAACAGTGGAGTCATTCACTCGGGAATTTACTACAAACCGGGCTCGCTCAAAGCGACCAACTGTGTAAACGGAAGACGTGAGCTAGTGGCTTTTTCAAAAGAATACGGCATCAAGCATGACATCTGCGGAAAATTGATTGTAGCTACAGAACAAAAGGAGCTCCAACAACTCGACAAAATTTGGCTTAGCGGCAATGAGAATGGCATTGAGGACATGACCAAGGTCACGGCCGATGAGATCAGGGAAATAGAACCTTTCTGTGAAGGAATTGCAGGCGTGCGCGTTGGATGCACCGGCATCATTGACTTCCGTGGTGCTA
>JAIYCK010000102.1 GCA_027488055.1 Flavobacteriales bacterium
CCCACACCCCAGTATTTGCATAAGCTGCTTTGCCACCTTCTTTCAAGAAATTGAGCGGAATGGTGTAGAATCCCAAAGTAGCTCCGCCTTGCAAAAAGAGCACCTCGTATCGATTATCCAATTCAAGAATGTCCTTGACCAATTGTCTTGCTTCTTCCATTACCGCTTCGAAATTTTTGGAGCGGTGTGAGATTTCGATCAGCGACAAACCCATGTTGTCGAATTCGAGAATGCTTTGCGCCGATTGTTGAATAACTTCTTGTGGAAGGATGCAAGGACCTGCACTGAAATTGTGAACTTTTTTCATGATTGGATGATTCTATTGCCTGCGAAATTAAGTCATTCCTTTGCAGGCCGAATCATTATCCAATCATTAATTTAAAGAATTTCAAAAGTGAACTTTGGAATTATTCATTGGCCAACTATTTCTCTAGCCTTTGCTTTGTTTTTGTCCAATAAAAATTCCTCAGTTACCTCCATAATTCGACTTTTATCTGTCATTCTTGGAACCGCTAAGCGAAGCAGTTCCAATTTTCGATCCTCTAAACTGAGCTGCGCCATCAGAAAACGCAGTTGATCGATATTGAGGGAGTGGTCTTGCAGATATTGGTTCATCACTTCGAGTTTTCGCACTTCAAAGGTGTGGCTGGCTATTTGAGTTTTCAGGAACTCATAGTCTGCTTGAACGATGGGGGTGACAGCTATCGCAACGGTGTCGATTTGTAAAGGTTGAGATTCAATGGCGATAGTTTGCGCAGCCGAATTTTTTGGGAAGGTATAGGTGTTTTCAGATGCAGGTACGAGTTTGTAAGCTCCCTTTATTTTGGTCAACTCGAAACTCACCGCTGTTTGGTCTTTTAAGTTTAACGTCTGCATGATTTGGATCGCAGGTTGATCGGGGAAAGTGAGTTGCACAGGTACTTTGCTCAATTGATCGGAACGAAAACTAATAGAGTTGACGGGTACTTGATTCAACTGTGCGTTGTTCCAAGTTCCAATGAAACTCAAACTATCGGGCGTAGAAATAGTGACTTTTGCTTGGGCATGAGCCGCAAATTGGATGAGGATACAAGCAGTGGTCAATATGATCTGAAACAATTTCATGTTGGAATTTTAATTTTCTCTCTACTAAATTCATACCTCTTTTTGAAGGCGATGGATCATTCGCTGAACGATGGAAATAGATTTTAGTTTGGAAGGTAATACATGCAATGGATTTTGTTGTGCGCCTCCCAACATCCACGGCCAGCGATAGATGCACATACAGAGTGCAAAAAGCCAAAGAACTGCGCCAATCGTAAGTTGCAGAAGCAATGAATGGATGCATAAATTCAGTGTGAATTGCAGAACTCCTGCCACCACCAAACTGAGGGTCCCCACTAACAAAGCGGGCACCCATGCCCGTATCATTTGAACGGATGAAAGCGATAGGATGCGGGCACTCAGCACCACGTTGAGTATGTAGTGCAATACATTCGCGCATACCACCCCGATGGCTATTGTGCGCATGCCGTAAGGTACGGCAATCAAGATGGCCGATACGATGAGAACGACGTAGATGGCCTTGATGATACTGCCTTTCATCAAATGATCTTTGGCACGCAACAACGAGTCACAGAGTTTGCTCAAGGTGCGCAATACCGCTACCAAAAAGAGCACTTGAAGAATGGATGCGGCCTCTAAGTATTGATGACCAAGCCACAGGACGATGAGTGGTTTGGCAAAAAAGTAAATGAAACCAGCTGTGGGCCACATGACCAAGCCAATGAGGTTGGTGGCTATCAAAAAGGTACGCCGCAATTGGGTGATGTTGTCCTGCATGGCCGCCATGCCACTAAATAGCACGCTGTCGCTGAGTTTTCCCATGATGGTTATGGGTTGGGACATTGCGTAATTGGCGCGTTCGTAATTTGCGGCAGAGGTTTTTTGTGCAATCGTCAATTCTGCACCATGAATGGAAAGGCTTTTGGGGATCACCAGCACATCCATTTTGGTGGCTAAATAGTTGAGAGAATTGAAAAGTGTGCTGCCCACCCCGTAGCGCATGAGTTCAGCGGTGTAGCGCCATTGCCAGGAAGGTGAAATACCTACAGGTTGAAAATACCAGAGCGATAATGTCATCAAGGTGTTTTGAGCAAACAAGGCCCACACATATGCCCACACTCCAAAGCCGACATAGGCAAGGCTTAAGCCCACCACCAGATTGCCGCCGATGATGCTGATCATTCCTGCTTTGAACATGGCTTTGAAGCGCATTTCTTTCATCATTAAATTGCGTGGAACCACACCCAAGGCTGAGATGGTGAAGCTTGTGCATACCACCTGTGTGATGGTTTCAAGTTCGGGCAATTGATAAAAATCAGCGATCCATGGCGCTGTTAATATGAAGCCCAAAGTGAATAACAACCCCAAAACCAGCGCTGTGTAAAATGCACCATTGATATGCTGCTGATGTATTTCTTTGCGCTGCACTAAGGCCGGTCCAACACCCACTTGTGAAAATATCTCTGCGAAACCCATTATGCCCAATACCAAGCCCATCAGCATGAACGCATCGGGTGCGACGAGGCGAGCGAAAATGCCTGTGTAGATCAATTGAATGACTACTTGGATCACCACAGTGAGTGTGTTCCAGCTGAGACCGCTAGCGAATTTGGAGGTGTTGGACAATACTATATTCTTTCTCGTAAAAGTCGCCTCAGAACCTTTCTTTCGAAGCAAAATCTCAATAAGAAACGAACAATTTGTTTTTATTTAAAGCCTTATCGCAGTGTGTGTTGAATGGGATTTACGCGGCCGGACAATATCTTTGTGATTATTACTACAAGAAAATTTCGCATATGAGACGATTTACCGCCATTTGTATATGCTTCATTGCCATTTCTTTTGCATTCGGTTGCCGCAGTCAGAAGGACAGTGCAGGCAATCAAGTCAAACGAGACGCGCCGCGTTCTAAGGTGCTTTCGGGCGTAAAAATCACAAGTCTGCGGATCGATCGATTTCCAAAATACAGCTTGAATGGTGAAAAATGGGACGCATATGCGCCATTTGCAACAGACCCAGATGTGTATGTGAGCATTCAATACGATCACAGTCAATTGTATAAAAGTGAGGTGCTCGAGGAGTGCGCTTATGGGACAGTCATCGACATGAAGCAGGGATTACCCTTTGCGTTAAAACCTTTTGATAAACCTTTGCTGATCGAGATTTTCGATGAGGATGGTCTTTCGGCCAACGACAATATGGGATACTTTCTCTTCAATCCGATGGATTACCGCGATTGGAAGTTTGTGACCCTTCAAGCCAGCGATCGCGAATTGGCGATCAGCTTCGCATTGGATTGGGAATATCAGTGACGATCAAAATCCACAACTACAGTGTCGGTAGTAGGATGCGCCTGGCAGGTGAGCACATATCCCATTTCGACTTCGCCTGGCTCGAGCGCGTAATTTACTGTCATGGAGGCGGCTCCTTCGGTTACGTGAGCGCGACATGTGCAGCACATCCCACCTTTGCAGCTGAAAGGAATGTCCACTCCATTTTGTTGCGCAGCATCCAGCAATGAGATGCCTTGTTTGGGCATGAAGAAATTGGTTTCTTGTCCGTCGTACACGATCGTTACCGCGCATTTTTCGCCAATTCCATCCGACGGTGTTTCAGCAACTATTGGCGCGGATTGAGTGGTTTGTCCAGGGGATGCAAATAATTCGAAATGAATTTTTTCTTTGGCCAAGCCTTGTTCTTGCAAAAAATCATTTGCGGCTCTGATCATGGGCTCGGGTCCGCAAATAAATACCTCGTCCAAGGAAGGCACTTGGATAAAGGTTTGGGCAAAACGCTCCAATTTAGCACGATCAATGCGTCCAGATAGGAGATCCACGTCGTTTGGTTCGCCGCTCAGTACATGGAACACCCTGAAGCGTCCCAAATATTGATCTTTGAGATTCTCCAAGGTTTCTCTGAAAATAATACTGTGAAAAAGTCTGTTACCATATATCAAGCTGACTTCGCTCAAGGGCTCTGCTTGCAATACGGTCTTCGCGATACTCAATACAGGTGTTATTCCGCTGCCTGCCGCAATGAGCAAATAATTCTTTTTCTTTTCTGGTTCAATCGGAGATGTAAAATGCCCCATGGGAGTCATTACTTGCATTTCCATGCCCTCCTGCAAAGCATGATTGACCCATGTGCTAAATACACCGCCCGAAACTTGCTTGACAGCTACTTGCAGTGTTCCTTCATGGGCACCTGCGCAAATACTATATGATCTACGAAGGTCTTCGCCATTGATTGTGGCCCGCAACGTAAGGTATTGACCATGTTGGAAGCGATACACATCTTGCAGCTCTGCAGGCACCGCAAAGGTGATTGCCACGCAATCTTTGGTTTCGCGTTCTATTTTTTTTACAATCAGGGCGTGGAACTTGGGTCTCATAGGTTGTGGTGTCGATACGAAAAGAGGGCAATTTACAAGGTTTCTGATAATTGATAGACTGATTTTTGGCAGATGAACATTTTTTTAAGCATTCTTGTTTGATATTTGTCCCTGTCTCCCTAATTAATTATCAAGAGGATGAACAACGAATCATTTGTGGCCTATGTGGCTGCTGAAAACAAGATCGAAGCCAAGGATTGGATGCCAGATGGCTACCGCAAAACCTTGGTGCGTCAAATTGCGCAACACGCACACAGCGAAATTGTAGGTATGTTGCCGGAGGGCAATTGGATTACACGCGCCCCATCACTCCGTCGAAAAGCAATTTTGCTTTCCAAAGTGCAAGACGAGGCCGGCCATGGTTTATACCTCTATTGCGCTGCCGAAACTTTGGGTGTAGATCGCGATACGTTGATCAACGAGTTGCACATTGGCAAAGCGAAGTATTCGTCGATATTCAATTATCCAACTACATCTTGGGCCGATATTGGTGCAATTGGATGGTTGGTGGATGGCTCAGCCATCGTCAATCAAGTTTCATTGCAACGCACTAGCTATGGTCCTTACAGCCGCGCAATGGTTAAAATTTGCAAGGAGGAGAGCTTTCATCAGCGTCAAGGCTATGAAATTATGATTGCATTGTGCAAGCACGGCAACGAAG
>JAIYCK010000144.1 GCA_027488055.1 Flavobacteriales bacterium
ACCTTTGAGATCATCAATGATCTGAGCGTAGATTTGTTTATTGCTACGGAACACTGACAAACGAGGTCTATCTTGAGTTCCTTTAACTTTTGCTCTGATTCGAGTACGAATTTTTGCTCTGCGAGCTTCTTTGCTAAATGCCATTGTCTTATTTTATCGAATTTATTTAGCAGCTGATTTACCAGCTTTCTTACGAACATATTCACCAACGTAGCGCACACCTTTTCCTTTGTATGGCTCAGGAGCACGGAGGCTTCTGATTTTGGCGGCTACTTGACCAAGCAACTGCTTGTCATAACTTTCCAATGTAATGGAAGGGTTCTCCCCTTTTTCTGCTTTGGCAGAAAGTGTAATTTCTGAAGGGATTTCAAATACAATCGGGTGACTGAATCCGAGCGTCATTTCCAACTGCTGACCAGTTGCTTTCGCTCTGTAACCCACACCGATCATTTCAAGATCTTTCTTCCAACCTGTGCTTACGCCAACGATCATGTTATTGATGAGTGCGCGGTACAAGCCGTGTTTCGAGCGTGCATCCTTTTGATCATTCGAGCGAGTCAAAGTGATTTCGCCTTCAGCGATGTTCACTTGCACTTTGCTGTCAATCTCTTGGGACAACTCTCCTTTTGGGCCTTTAACTTTCACCACGCCATCGTTGAAGCTAACTTCAACTCCTTTAGCGATGGTTATGGGGGCTTTTCCTATTCTAGACATTTGTCTTTGTTATTATTCGGTTCAATGATTCTGATTATGATACGTAGCAAATAACTTCGCCACCTACACCTTGTGAGCGTGCTTCTTTGTCGCTCATTACACCTTTGCTGGTAGAGATCACAGCGATACCTAAACCATTCAATACACGTGGGATTGCATCGTTACCGGTGTATTTACGGTGACCTGGTGAGCTCACGCGTTGGATGGTTTGAATTGCTGGAACCTTTGTTTTTTGGTTGTATTTCAAGGCAATTTTGATCAACCCTGGCTTACCTTCATCAAATTTGTAGTTGAGGATGTAGCCTTTTTCAAAAAGGATTTTTGTGATCTCCTTTTTGAGGTTCGAAGCCGGAATCTCCACCACTTTATGACGAGCGGTTTGAGCATTGCGGATGCGAGTTAAATAGTCTGCTATTGGATCAGTAAACATGTGTATTACTTGTCTTAATTTTCTTAATTCTGAATTGATTACCAGCTGGCTTTTTTCACACCTGGAATTTTACCTGAAAGGGCAAGCTCACGGAACTGGTTACGGCATAGACCGAATTGGCGCATATAACCACGTGGACGACCTGTCAATTGGCAGCGGTTGCGTACACGGATGTAGCTGCTGTTTTTGGGCAATTTTTGTAAAGCATCCCAATCCCCTGCTTTCTTTAACTCTTCACGCTTCTTCTCGTAACGCGCTACCATGGCAATGCGTTTACGATCGCGAGCTTTCATTGATTCCTTAGCCATTTTCTTTCTTTGGGTATATTATTTTGTAAATGGAAATCCAAATTCTTCTAGGAGTGCTTTGGCCTCTTCATTGGTTGGAGCATTGGTTACAAAGGTAATGTCCATTCCATTGATTTGCTTGATCTTATCCAAGTCAATTTCTGGGAAGATGATTTGCTCCTTCACACCGAATGTGAAGTTACCTCTACCGTCAAAACCTGAAGCTTTCACACCACGGAAGTCACGTGTACGTGGCAATGCCACTGCAATCAACTTATCGAGGAAATCGTACATGGTATCTCCGCGAAGTGTAACCTTGCAACCTACAGCCACACCCTTTCTCAATTTGAAGTTTGAGATATCCTTGGTTGCTGCTGTTGCTACAGCGCGCTGGCCGGTGATCATCGTAAGCTCTTCCACAGCAGCGTCAATGATTTTCTTGTCGGCAGTTGCGCGACCCAAACCTTGGTTGATGCTGATCTTGGTGATACGAGGTACTTGCATAGATGAAGAATATTCAAAACGCTTCATCAAATTCGGAGCGATTTCCTCCGTGTACTTTACTCTTAAACGTGGTGTTGTGCTCATGCTAATGTCTCCCCTGATTTTTTAGCGAAGCGTTCCAATTTACCTTCAGAATTTCTTCTGCGGCCAACTCGAGTTGCGTTGCCTTTGTTATCTAATACTTTTACATTGCTCACGTGAATTCCAGCTGCGATGGATTCGATACCACCTTGCGGGTTTTGAGCAGAAGGTTTACGGTGTTTTTTCACCATGTTGACACCTTCCACGATCACGCGGTCCTTGTCGCGGTCAACTTCAACAATACGGCCTTGTTTGCCTTTGTTGTCGCCAGTAGTTACTACTACTGTGTCGCCTTTTTTTACTTTCAATCGCTTGAACATCGCTGATTCCTTTTATTGATTATAGCACTTCAGGTGCCAATGAGATGATTTTCATGTAGTCCTTTTCACGTAGTTCGCGAGCCACTGGTCCGAAGATACGTGTACCACGCATTTCACCAGCTGCATTCAACAATACTACTGCGTTGTCATCGAAACGGATATAACTACCGTCCTGACGTCTAACCTCGCGCTTGGTGCGAACGATTACGGCTTTAGAGACCGTACCCTTCTTCACGTTACCCGCTGGTATAGCATCCTTTACAGTCACCACGATTTGGTCACCCAATGATGCATATCTTCTACGAGTACCACCCAACACACGGATCACCAACACTTCTTTGGCACCGCTATTATCTGCTACTCTTAATCTTGATTCGTTCTGTATCATAATTCCAAAGTGTTAATCACATTAATCCATTATTTAGCACGCTCGATGATTTCCACCACTCTCCAACATTTCAATTTAGAGAGGGGACGCGTTTCCATGATACGCACGGTATCACCTTGTCCACATTCATCCTTTTCGTCATGCACCATGAACTTCTTGGTGCTCTTTACGAACTTACCGTACTTAGGGTGCATCACCTTGGTTTCCACGGAAACTACAATGGATTTTTGCATTTTGGTGGATTGAACTACACCTATTCTTTCTTTGCGAAGATTTCTTTCCATTTTGATGAAAGTCTCTTATTATTTGTTGTTGTTTAACGCTGTAAGCATACGTGCGATTCCACGGCGCTTTTCGCGAATGAGCATTGGGTTCTCAGTGCCGGCAATGTGATGAGAAAATTTCATCTTTGCCAATGCCTCTTTCTCTGTAAGAATTTGGCTCTTGAGCTCTTCATTGCTCAAATTTTTGATGTCTGAATTATTCATGACTTACGGTTATCTCGTAGTTATTATTCGGTGTAATCAGGGCGAACGATGAATTTCGTTTTGCAAGGAAGCTTTTGAGCAGCAAGGCGAAGAGCTTCTTGAGCTACTGCCATTGGAACTCCTTCCG
>JAIYCK010000012.1 GCA_027488055.1 Flavobacteriales bacterium
GACGAAAACAACCATATTACAATTCCCGGTTTTTACGACAAGGTGCAGGAACTCACAGAGGCTGAGCGCACAGAACTCGCAAAAGCACCTTTTGAAGTGGATGCTTTCAAGAAGGACTTGGGTATCGATGAAGTGTGGGGTGAAAAGGGCTATTCCACCAACGAACGCACTGGCATTCGTCCTACCATGGAATGCAATGGTATTTGGGGCGGATACATTGGCGAAGGCGCCAAAACGGTATTGCCGTCAAAGGCTTTTGCCAAATTAAGTATGCGCTTGGTGCCTCACCAAGTGAGCGACGAAATCACTGATTTGTTTAAAAAACACTTTGAGGGAATTGCGCCCAAAGGAGTGAAGGTGGAGGTGCGCCCGCATCATGGTGGCGAACCTGTAGTGACGCCAACCGATAGCAAGGCGTACAAAGCAGCCAGCGATGCCATGTTCAAGACGTATGGAAAGACTCCAATTCCCACGCGTGGCGGAGGTAGTATTCCTATTGTGGCTCTGTTTGAAGCGGAGTTGAAGGTAAAGACAGTCCTCATGGGCTTTGGATTGGACAGCGATGCATTGCATTCTCCGAACGAACACTATGGCTTGTTCAATTATTACAAAGGCATAGAAACCATTCCGTATTTCCATCACTATTTTGCACAATAACCGAATGAACATTCGATTGCATAATATGCCGCTCCTTTTTGGAGCGGCTTTTTTTACCATAGTATTTTCTGGTTGTCAGGTATATCAAGAAGTGACCTTGACAGAGGTGAACAATGTCAAAATCACAGAGTTTGGTGCAGAGGGTATCAAGGCAGATATTACCGTCAGCATGAGCAACCCCAATTGGTATAAACTCAAAATCACGGATTCAGAAATTGACTTGTATTTCGAAGGCCAAAAAGTGGCTCAAGTAAAGATTACGGATGATTTAGTGATCCCCAAAAAGCAGGTGAGCACACAGACATTTTCCATTCATTCCACCAGCGCTGATTTGGCGGGGGTTTTGAGCAATGCGCTGGCCTTGTTTTTTAAATCAGAATTTTTGCTTGAGGGCAAAGGATATATCGATGGCAAAGCGCTCTTTGTTGCTCGAAAAGTACCCATCGAGTTCAAACAAAAATTATCCAAGGAGGACATGGGTTTTTGATATTATTCGTAGGCTGCGCATGGCACCTCATATCGACCGACCTCCTTGCAAGCGCGAAAGCCAAGAGTGATTTCGTGTGAGGTCGGACCATCGAATCTTATTTTGTTTGCTGTAAGATCGAAGGCATAGGCGATTGTCACGTATTTGAGTGCAGCAATTTTGACCATCGCCGAAACACCGTGCCCATTGCGTCCGCCCAAGCCTAAACTTATTTTCTCCTTGAACTCCAAGAGGAACTGGCTATCCAATGAGATACGACTTTTGGGAACATAGTTGAAGAGGAAGGCTGGTTTGAAGACCAATTCCTTGTTTAATTTGATTGCTCTGCCCAAAGCAAAGGTCCAGTGCGCATTGAGCTTACTGTCTCCGAGACCTTTTATTTTTTTAGCATTCAAATTGCGAATACTTAAGCCAAAAAAACGATCGTCGCGATAGAGCCAACTGCCATAGCTGAAAATGGGAAAAGTAAAGGAATTAATAGGAGCAGTAATGGCCAATTCATTGATCTGATCTTCAAAATCCATGTTGCCGTAATCCACGCTGTACTGATTGAAACCAAATCCGATCCCATTGGACCAATAGTATTTTTTGGCCAAACGCAAGTGGTAGGAATAAAGTAACTGGGCCTCTGTCATCCCAAACGGTCCAGATTGGTCGTTCATGGCTGAGATCCCTATGCCATGAAAATTGAATTTGCCTTTTCCAAATTTGCCGTGCATGTTGATGAAACCAGTGGCAGGGGCATCTTGAAATCCAACCCATTGTTGACGATACCCAATGCGACTCTCCAAACACTTGGTGGTTCCAACCACTGCTGGATTGTAATTTAAATAGTTGTGCGTGAAGAACGTGTAATGGGGCATTTGTTGCGCCATGGCGCGATCGCCTGACAACCACATCACGAGCGAGAGCAAACAAAGGGCAATATGAAAGTGACTTCTTTTCAATCAGTGAATCAAGCTGACAATACCTGTCAATGGGGCAATAGTGACATTCAATGAATTCAGTTCAATGACATAGAAGTAAGCCCCTGTAGGAAGGAATTTACCATCATGGGTGCCATCCCAAGGTTTGGCATAACTCACATTTTTGAATATGCTTTGTCCCCAGCGGTCAAATACTTCGACTTGACAATTGGGGAAGCGTTCAATGCCTTTGAGGTTCCAAACATCATTGGTGCCGTCGCCGTTGGGTGAAAATGCATTGAATATCACAATGGGTGGTGCAATGGTCACGGTGATGAAATCCGATACTTCACAGCCGTCTACTTCCCCTGTGACTTGGAAGGTGGTAGTTTGTTCGGGAAAGGCCGTGGGCGTCAGGCTATTTTCGTCGTCCAAAAATTCCTCATACGTCCATTGCACGGTGGATGGCGCTGGATCTGCGCCTTGCACCTCCAATTGGGCGCTCTCGCCAAGATAAATGACGATGGGATTTACGGAAGCCACCAAATCAACACCATCTCCACTAATGCCAACGCTCACGGCACAAGGACCATAAAGGGTGGAATGATTGCTCCCTACCACCAATAGATAATCTTGATTCGAAGCGAGATTGGTGAACTGCGCATTGAATGTGGCATTGGTGTCGGCAAAACAACTGAAGGCGCCATAATTGGATGGGTCGCATGGATCGCTATTGTTGTTGATGGAAATAACCATGACATACACGCTGTCGGTTCCCAAAAAGGTATCGCAGTTGTCGATGGCGACCGATACGTTGACTGGGAGTCCCGCTGCAATTGAATTGGTATGAAAAGAATGTACAAACGACATACTCACGTCCATGCAGCCATAATTGAAAGGCGTTGTGCTCAAGCTATCAACTATCGCATTGGCTTCTCCACACAACTGGGCGTTGTAGGCGTCGGCGCACGACTGTGCCTGAACCAAGGAGGTCCAAGTGCACAAAGAGAGAAGAATGAAAGCGCAGAGCTGTCGCATGAGGCAATATGGTATCTGAACGTGGGGGAAAATTAGCGCAGCACTTCTAGTGAAAGTCAGCCAATGGACACGTTTTTATGCACAACGTTATCCAATACAACTTGTTGTGCAATTGCAGCCACAAGTATGGTTATTCGAATTCAATGAGCACGGCATTTTTCTCTACTGCATGGCTCTTGATAGCAACCACTTTTTTGATTTTTCCTTCGGTGGGACTTTTGATCACATTTTCCATTTTCATGGCCTCAAGGATCAATAATGGACTGTCCTTTTGCACCATTTGACCTTCCTCAATCATGATGTCCAATACCAAGCCAGGCATAGGAGCCTTGATATGCTTGATTTTTTTGACACCCGCGACTTCCATTCCCAGGCTCTTGAGTAAGTCATCGAAGCGGTCTTTGATAGCGATGGTATATACAGTGCCATTGACCTTTACACGGGCCGTCTTGGTCTCATGGTTGAACTCCACTATTTCTGTGTTGTAGCTTCTGTGATCCATGATAATGTGACACTTGCCTGCAGCCTCAGCCAAAATATCAACGCTTTGAGACTGGCCATTTAGAATCAATTCTGCCGAGCGGCCGTTCCATTCGATGTCGTGGGTCTTGCCCGAATTACCTGTTATGTGATGCATGTGGTTGAGATTTACGCCCGCTGTAAAACTAAGTCAAAAATGGCGACGATGATAACCAACGATTGTCTCGACGCTTGGATGTAACTTTGCAGTGTGGCAAGTATCTATCTACATATCCCATTTTGCAAGCAGGCTTGCCACTATTGTGATTTCCACTTTTCCACCTCCACCCAACGATTGGATGAGATGGTGCAAGCCATGTGCAAAGAACTCAAAGCAAGATCAACCTACCTGGAGGGACAATCTATCTCGAGTGTCTATTTTGGCGGAGGAACACCTTCGTTGTTATCTGATACCCATTTGCAGTCGCTACTTGATGAGCTTCAACGACATTTTGTGATCGAGAGCGATGCTGAAATTACACTCGAAGCCAACCCCGATGACCTCCATCGTCAAAAGATCGAATCGTTGAGAGCAGCTGGGATCAATCGCTTGAGCATTGGTATTCAGAGTTTTGATGAAACTCAATTGCGTCGCATGAATCGCGCACATACCTCCAAAGAGGCTGAATTTGCTGTGAAATGTGCTCAGGACAAAGGCATCGAGAACATTACAGCCGATCTTATATTCGCTTTACCCGACCTTACCGTGGAGGCCTATACCGCTGATTTGAGGCGATTGTTGGGAATGGGAGTAAAGCACTTGAGCGCTTATGGCCTCACTGTGGAACCGCGCACTGTTTTTCACAAATGGTCAGCGACGGGACGCATACAAGAAGCCAATGCAGCCACTTTCGAAGCTCATTTCAGAACCACTCCTCAAGTATGTCAAGAATTTGGACTCGAGCATTACGAGGTGTCTAATTTTGGACTGCCGCACTTTTATTCTCGACACAACACGGCCTACTGGAAAGGAGATCATTATGTGGGCATTGGCCCCTCAGCGCATAGCTACGATGGGCTGAGCCGCCAATGGAACATCGCCAACAATCCTCAGTATCTGCATAAGGTGGCGACCAATGAAGTCCACTGGGAAAGGGAGGTGATCGATGCAAGATCCGCTTGCAATGAATATCTAATGACAGGCCTAC
Organism: Flavobacteriales bacterium; assembly: GCA_027488055.1. Classification (GTDB taxonomy): domain Bacteria; phylum Bacteroidota; class Bacteroidia; order Flavobacteriales_D; family Sanyastnellaceae; genus CANHSF01. The sequence continues at coordinate 4,755 of JAIYCK010000012.1, forward strand.
GGACAAAATGGGGCATTGATTTGGATTACATCTCCAAACAAACCGAATGGACATTCGGTGATCAGCAGGAGGCATTGATCCACGATTTTGCTCAGAGGGGTCTGGCCACCATCGACGGCCAGAAAATGGCTTTGACTATTGACGGACTGCTTCAAGTGGACTCTCTGACAGCGGCGTTGTTTGTATAGTGCTTATCTTGCACACTAAATCTCTTCTTTGTTATGACCGATATCACGATTGGATCACACGTTTATCGCATTGATTTGAATCAACCGCATGCATTGGGCATAGAGCTACATGCTCAAGGGCCGCGCGCTTGGTATGTGGATCCCATGCGCATCGCTCCTGTATTGATGCCTTATGTCATTGGAAGCGTCAAGCTGGGAGGAAATGTCAATTTCAATGAGGTTCATTTTAATCCGCACGGCCATGGCACCCATACTGAAACGGTGGGTCATATAGCGGCCGAGGATTTTCCAATCAGTGCGTTGAAGATTCCTTTTTTCATGTCGACCTTATTGGTGACCATTGAGCCTCAAATGGTAGATATCAAAAAAGGCTGGAATGAGATAGGTGATCGATGCATTACTTTGGCACAATTGCAGGATGCACTGCTAAGCCGTCGTCCTGAGGCGCTTGTGATACGCACGCTGCCGAACGGGCCAACCAAATGCAGTCAGAATTACAGCGGTACCAATTTTTGTTATTTTGAGCCGGAAGGCTTGGCGTGGTTGGCTGCTCAAGGAGTGGCGCATTTGTTAGTGGATCTGCCCAGTGTGGACCGCGAAGAGGATGGAGGCTTGTTGCTCGCGCATCGGGCATTTTGGCAATATCCCCATGCTACGCGAGCTCAATCTACTATCACCGAGTTGATCTACGCACCCGATCATGTGGCCGACGGATGGTATTTACTCCATCTCAGTTGGGCCCAATTCCGCAACGATGCAGCTCCATCTCAACCGGTTTTGTTTGCCGCAGCGTTGCTAGCTGAGTAAGTATGTATACGGACATTTATTTGGTCACCAATTGAAGACAGGTGACGTTTTTTCGTATTTTTCGGGGGGCACTTTTCATCCAGATGATGTGCCATCCGAATTCGGTCTCTACGACTGACATATCTCCTTTTTTCATCTTTAGGCAAGCGTCTTCAAAGGGCTTCACCATCATGCCAATTCCAAACCAATCCAAATCACCATCGCGTTCCACGGTGCCATCTTCGCTGTATTCATCGACTACCTTGGTCCAAGGAGTGCCCGCTTTGAGTTTGGCATAAGCGGCATTGATCAATCTTTTGGCTTCCCCATCAGGGTGCATGGAATGGGTGACGATGATATGTGCCACATGCATGGACATCGATGAATCGGCCGCGATGGATTTGAAATAGATCTTGTGTTCGTTTTCGCTGATCGGCCCAACCACCGTGCCAACTGGGGAAGCAAGTAATTGGCGCATATGTTCTGGTGATTCATCGGTTTTGAACATCGTTTCAAAAACAGTAGTGCTAAATCCATGCAAGGATTTTTGGATCACAAATTCCGTGTCGTTCGCACAGTTTTGAAAGTCGAGACTCAATCGATCCACTTGTGCAGAAATACCTTGCCCACAGGCACAAAGAAGCAAAAAGGAAAGAAATTTTTTCATGATTCAAATATACAAAAGCGTTGATAACCTAATACGACCTCAAGGGCGCTTATATGGAGTCCAATTGCCCATCAAATGGTTCCCTTCCAAATTCGAGCCAAATTGTGGGAATGGGTCCCAGCTTCATCATCATTTGAGGTCCGTTTATTCGAACTAAAGCAACATGGCTTAACTTCGTCCCATCAACCGAGTGCTTGCACTCCAAAAAAGCTAAGAGGATTGACCATGACAGAAATTAAATATTCCAAATCGCCTTTGCTCAATATTTCGAGCATTACTCTTTTTTATGATGATTCAGCCACAAAATTGGATCTCGAGCGGCCACAAATCAACTTCATCAAAAAGGAATTGGACGCCATCAAGGACTGCATTCTACTCCAGGAGCTGGGGTTGATGCACTTTTACATACCTGTAAAGCGTGAAGCACTTACAGGCGAAACCTCAGAGAAATTGCGCCGCATCGGAAATCGTATTTTGGGCCAACTCAATACCATGCGCATTGCGGAAGTGGTCATCAACAGCGAAGTGCCAGAAGCTGGCTACTCCTTATTGGTGGCGGAAGGCATGGCTTTGGGGAATTATCAGTTTCTTAAATACTTAAAGGCCAAGAACACGAAGAAAAATAGTTTCGCAAAAATTCATGTCCACGATGCCAAAGTAAAATTGGCAGATGTGAGTGAATTGAATCAGCTGGTACATGCGACGTTGTTGGCGCGTACCCTCATCAACGAACCACATTCCTACCTTACTGCCACGCAGTTTTCCAAGGAAATGCAAAAGGCAGGAAAAGAAGCTGGTTTCAGTGTGAAGGTGATGACCAAAAAGGAAATTGAAGCGAAGAAAATGGGAGGGCTTTTGGCAGTCAACTTCGGAAGTGTCGAGCCACCTACCTTCACGGTCATGGAGTATCGCCACGAAAAACCAAAGAACAAAAAGCCGATCGTTTTGGTTGGAAAAGGCGTGGTATTCGATACCGGCGGATTGAGCCTGAAGCCTACGCCCGGCAGCATGGATGAAATGAAATGCGATATGAGCGGTGGCGCTGCAGTGGTAGGTGCCATGCATGCCATAGCGGCCAATCAGTTGGCCGTGCATGTGATCGGAATCGTTCCTGCCACGGATAATCGTCCCGGCATGAATGCCGTGTGTCCTCAGGACATCATCACCATCAGCGATGGCACCACAGTAGAGGTACTCAATACGGATGCAGAGGGTCGTTTGATCTTGGCTGATGCGTTGGTTTGGGCCAAACAATACAAACCTGAATTGTGCATCGATTTGGCCACTCTTACTGGTGCGGCCATCAGAGCCATCGGCAATTATGCGAGCGCAACCATGGGAACCGCTGAGCAGCAAATCATGGATGCATTGGCTGAAAGTGGCATGAATGTGTGGGAGCGCACGATCCAATTCCCTATGTGGGCCGAGTATGGTGAAGAAATGAAAAGTGATATCGCCGATCTCAAAAACTTGGGTGGAGCCAACGCTGGACATATCAGTGCAGGTAAGTTTTTAGAACATTTTACGGACTACCCTTGGATACACATTGATATTGCAGGCCCTGCTTACAGCAACAGCGCTTCTGATTATCGCACCAAAGGTGGTTCAGGCGTTGGTGTAAGATTGTTATACGATTTCATTAAGCGTCGTTACAACGCTTAATTTTCTTAGAGAAGGATGCCGATTGATTTCGGCTTAGACAAAAATATTATGAGTGAGTTTCGAGTGAAGATAGGTATCACCGCTGGTGATCCAAATGGAGTAGGTCCAGAGATTATTATCAAGGCATTGTCTGATAGTCGGCTATTGGATCATATTACACCCATCATTTATGCCAATCCTGAAGTCATCAAGGCGCATAAAAAGGCCATTGGTGGAGAAGAATTCAATTACAACACCGTGAAGTCGGCAAGTGAGGCATTGCCGAAAAAAGTGAACTTGGTAAATGTTTGGAAGGAATACGGCGCACAATTGCAAATGGGCAAGGCCGACAAAGAAGCCGGGGAGTTTGCGTTCAAAAGCTTGGAAGCGGCAGTGGCCGATCTTGCGAGCAACAAAATTGATGCACTGGTGACCGCGCCCATCAACAAGGACACCATCCAAAGCAAGGATTTTCAATTTCCCGGACATACTGAATACCTCGCGAAATTTGCGCAAACAGAAAAAGTACTCATGTTTTTGGTGAGTGATTTTTTGAAGGTAGGCATTGTCACAGGCCATGTATCCATCAAGGAGGTTGCACAGCAAATTACCAAGGAAAAAATCATGGAGAAACTAATCCTCATGAACGATAGCCTGGTGCGTGATTTCGGGGTCAACAAACCAAAAATCGCCGTTCTTGGTCTGAATCCCCACGCAGGGGACAACGGGCTTCTTGGTTTGGAGGAAAAGGAGATCATACAACCAGCAGTGCGCGAGGCCAACGACAAAGGCATGTATGTCTTTGGACCGTATGGTGCAGATGGTTTTTTTGGAAGTGCCAATTACCGAAAATTCGACGCAGTGCTTGCCATGTATCACGATCAGGGTTTGGCGCCATTCAAGGCCCTGGCTTTTGATTCAGGAGTCAATTTTACTGCAGGATTGCCTGTGGTGCGCACATCACCCGATCATGGGACTTCATTTGATATTGCGGGCCAAGGCAAGGCGGATGAGTCTTCCTTCCGATCGGCCATCTACGCGGCGGCCGATATTTATAACCAACGCCGCGCATACCGCGAATATGCTTCCAACCCTTTGCGCAAACAAGAGGTGAGGGATAGCCGCGACGATCAACGCGAATAATTCCCGAACGAATATTCGGTATTTCATGACCATTCGTTTATTATCAATAGGTAAAACCCAACATGCTTATCTCAAGCAAGGGATTGCCATGTACCTCGATCGGCTGCAGCACTACGCGCGCGTGGAGTATGTGGAATTACCAGATGTGGCACAACAGGGACTTTCGGCCGATCAACTCAAGCAGCGTGAAGCAGATCTTATATTGAAAAATGTAAAAGCAGACCATGTTTTGTTTTTGTTGGATGAGCATGGAAAGGAATATACCTCGAGGGAAATGGCGGCCTTCTTCCAAAAACAAATGAACGCGGGCACCAAAACCCTGGTCCTACTCATAGGAGGAGCTTTTGGATTTGCACCAGCCATTCATGAGCGTGCCGCGGGTAAGATATCCATGTCGAGACTTACCTTGCCGCATGAACTCATTCGGCTTTTCCTTGTTGAACAAGTTTACAGAGCACATACCATTTTGAAAGGAGAAAAATACCATCATGACTGAGCCCACCGAACAACCCAAAAAAATTGCCATTCTCGGCAGCACTGGCAGTATTGGAAAACAAGCGCTGGAAGTCGTTTCAGAACAATCTTCCCATTTTCAGGTGGAGGTCTTGACCGCAGGTACGAATGCGGAATTGCTTATCGAACAAGCGTTGCAGTATCAACCCAATGCGGTTGTCATCGGCGATGAACGCAAATACGAGCAAGTGAAGGATGCGCTGTGGAATGCAGGCATCAAAGTCTATGCGGGTAGAGATGCCCTCAATCAAATTGTAGAAAGCACTGAGGTGGAGATGGTACTCACAGCTTTGGTGGGTAGCGCAGGTCTGGAACCGACCGTAAGAGCGATCCAGAGCGGCAAACAAATTGCCTTGGCGAATAAAGAGACCCTGGTGGTGGCGGGCGAAATTGTCACGGAGTTGGCGCGCAAGCATGCGGTCAATATTTATCCTGTGGACAGCGAGCACAGCGCCATTTTTCAATGCCTGGCAGGAGAATGGAATAATCCAATCGAAAAAATTTATCTCACGGCCAGCGGCGGTCCTTTCAGAGGTAGAACATTGAATGACCTTTCCACCGTGACACTCGATCAAGCGTTGAAGCACCCCAATTGGGCCATGGGTGCCAAGATCACAATCGATTCTGCTACGATGATGAACAAAGGCTTGGAGGTGATAGAGGCGCGTTGGTTGTTTCATCTAAAACCGGAGCAGATCGATGTCATTGTCCATCCTCAAAGCATCGTACACAGCTTAGTGCAATTCAGGGATGGCAGTATGAAAGCACAAATGGGATTGCCTGATATGAAGCTCCCAATTCAATATGCCATGGCCTATCCGCAGCGTTTGGCCAATGATTTTCCGAGGTTCGATTTCATGCAGTATCCGCAACTCACATTCGAAAAGCCTGATTTGGATACCTTCCGATGTTTGCGTTTGGCGTATCAGGCCATGGAGGCAGGCGGCAATATGCCATGCGTGCTGAATGCGGCCAATGAGATGGCTGTAGCTGATTTTCTAGAGAAAAAAATCACGTTCTTGCAAATTGCCGAGCAAGTGGAAGCGGCCATGCAAAAATGCACCTTCATTGCCAAGCCCACCATTGAAGATTATTACCAATCGGATGCGGAAACACGCCGTGTTTATGTCGAAGCCAATGCGTCCTAATTTATTTATTTTTAAATGAAAGTTTACACTAAAACGGGAGATCAAGGCACCACCATGCTATTGGGCGGTGTGCGAGTTCCCAAGCACTCCCTTGCCATCGACACCTATGGGACGGTCGATGAACTGAATTCACACATTGGTCTGTTGCGCGATTTATCTGGTTTTGAGCCGCACAAAGAACTCCTCTTGGAAATCCAAGATCGACTTTTCACCATGGGAAGCCATTTGGCCGTGCATCCAGATCACGAGGGTA
>JAIYCK010000306.1 GCA_027488055.1 Flavobacteriales bacterium
GGACTGAAAAGGCATGAGTGCAGCACAACGTTCGAACGCATCGGATTGAATGCAATAGCCCATGAGGCGCTCGCGTATCAAATCAAATTCAAGGTCGTGAATGGATTGTGGATCCAATTGCTGCATAGACCGCAAAATTAGGTGAATTGTTGGCCTCAACCATTTAATTCTGCGAGCGAAGGGACAAAAAAAAGTGCGGCGAACCGCACTTTTCAAAACTATTTATGAGGTATTATTTCTGTACCACCAATGTCTTGGAAGAGCTAGCTGCAGCTTGTGTCCAAATGATTTGATAGGTTCCTGCGCTCAAAGATTGCTGCACAGTAAGACGATTGTTCGACACATCACTTGGCTGCACATCCATCTTGAAAACAATTTTACCCGATTGATCTACAATTTGCAACGTTGGTTTCACTGCTGCTACATCCATACTTTCGGTCAATTGGATGTTGATTTGATCACCTCTCAATGGATTTGGAAATACCGACCAATCTGAAATGAGTGCAGATTGGATGCTTCCAGACACAGGGCTTTGACCATTTTTATAGCTACAGCTTGCTGCATCGTGGTAAGCCGCTTCAGGTGCGTAATTAGTAGCAGCCTTGTCATTGCAGCCAAAGTCAATCGCTTGGGTCGTGCTAAATGAAAGGTCATTCGCAATCCAAGTTTGTTTCGCAGCATCTTTTCCTTTGATATTCAAAGTACCACTTACAACTCCTGAGGTGGTGAATTGACCAAGTAAAATGAGGCCTTCGGCGTTCGGCTGACATTTGGCACTTGTTGGAACTAAAAACCAACCTCCATTGTCCACAGTCATCTGGTTGTTCGACACAAAACCTGAATAGTCCATGCCCAACTCCCACAATTCATTGTTGTATGAATTTTCAAAACCCAAGGTCAACCAAGAATCATATTTCAATGCTGGTGTTGACTGAGACAAAGCTTCATTGATGGATGCTGAAGTGTGTCCTCCAAAATCATGTTGAAACAACGCACCTTCCGTACGAATGGAAAGCGGATGAGATTCATCGCCAAAAACAACCTGTACGCTAGATCCTTGTTCCAAGGCGCAATACAAACGATAAGTCTGGCCATTTACCAAGCCGTGGTTGTCAATGCGCTGAACGATCAATTGGGGATTGCTCGCTTGAGCAAAGCACGCCAAGGCAATAAAGCCAGCGCTAAGTATCATTTTTTTCATAATAGGAAAATTCGGTTCGCAAGTGAACGGTATGCAAGTATAGCCAAAAAATGACGAAAATCTGTTTTTGGCACAATGTTTTTTTGAGCTCCGCAAAATCTTTTTGCCTATTTTTGAAAGGTGTTCAAAATTAAATGACACCCGTTAGTGTTAGGGTGTCCTAATTTAATAATTGTAACTATATTTGCTAAGGTGCGTTCCAAGCCGCACACGTATTAATTCTCCCTAATCAAAAAAAGTACTATGAAAAGAGTTTTACTCGCTTTGCTTTTCGTTGCGACCATCGGGCATGTTTTTGCCCAACAATCGGTGGCCCGCAAATGGAGCGATGTCATGCTGAATTGCATTCGCAAAGATTTCGCTCGTCCAACTGTGCAAGCGCGCACGATCGCTCATGCTTCCTGGGCCATGTATGATGCCTTTGCTATCTATGATGGTAGCATGGAACCTTATTTGATCGGTCATACAGTCGGGCCTTATACCAGTTATTTCGCAGGTGTTGCTGTGCCAGATGACGTAACAGCCGCCCAAGAAGAGGCTATTTCATTTGCCATGTACCGTTGGTTGACCTATCGTTTTCAGACGACCACACCTGAAGGTAATTGGAATAACTTCATGTCTGGCTATATCAATACATTAATGACTCAATTGGGTTATGATGTGTCGATCACCAGCACTGATTACACCGATGGAGATCCTGCCAAATTGGGCAATTTCATCGCACAAGAATTGATCAATTATGGCTTATTGGACGGCACGAACAAGGCAAACAACCACGCCAATCAATATTATTTTCCTGTCAATGGTGATATCTACGCTGTACAAGCTGGCAATCCTAATTGTATTGATCCCAACCGTTGGCAACGTATGTATTTGGACACGGCCTTCGACCAAACGGGTAATCCAATTGGTTCTGTGCCACCAGCATTAACTCCTGAATGGGGCGATGCGGTGCCATTTTCATTGACCGAAGATCAATCGGTTGTCTACAATAGAGATGGACACGATTGGAAAGTTTACTTGGATCCAGGTCCACCACCATATATCGATACCACCCAACAACAAGGTTTGGAGTCGATTTACAAATGGGGTTTTTTCACCAACATCTTGTGGCATAGTTACCATGATACCGAAGATGGTGTGTTGATGGACATTTCACCGAATAATATCGGCAATCTTCAAACATTGCCAGACGATTTTGATGAGTATCCTGCATTCTACGATATATACAATGGCGGTCCAAATGACCCAGGCTACACCGTGAACCCAGCCACTGGCCTTCCTTATGCACCCCAAATCGTAAAACGTGGTGATTATACCCGCGTTCTTTCTGAATATTGGGCTGATGGTCCTGCTTCTGAAACACCTCCCGGTCACTGGGTGAAGATTTTCAACGAAGTAGCTGATCATCCTTTGTTGGAGAAAAAATGGATGGGACAAGGCGCCACCTTGAGCAACTTGGAATGGGACGTACGCGGATACTTCGCGGTTTGCAGCGGATTGTATGATGCCGCCATCGCGTGTTGGAGTACCAAGGGTTACTATGACTATACCCGTCCAATCATGGCCATTCGTTATATGTGCGATAAAGGTCAATCTTCGGATCCCCTACTCCCAAGTTACCATCCTGCTGGTATTCCATTGGTTCCAGGTTTTGTAGAATTGATTTATGCAGGTGATCCATTGGCAGGAGCTAACAATGAAAATGTAGGTAAGATCAAATTATATACATGGCAAGGTCCTCCTTCCGATCCATTGACACAGGTGTCAGGTGTGGGTTGGATGCTAGGCGAAAATTGGTATACTTTCCAGAAAAGGACCTTTGTGACTCCCCCATTCGCTGGTTATTTCAGTGGACACTCCACTTACAGCCGCACGGCAGCTGAGATCATGACCATGGTCACGGGCGATGAGTATTTCCCAGGTGGTATGTCTGAATTTACAGCAACGGCAGGACAATACCTCTTGGCTGAGGATGGCCCAACAGAAAATATCGTATTGCAGTGGGCTAAATACAAGGACGCTTCGGATCAATGCAGCTTATCACGTATTTATGGTGGTCTGCATCCTCCACAGGATGATGTCCCAGGGCGTAAAGTTGGAATGATCGTTGGCCCTCAAGCCTTCAACAAAGCCAATGATTTGATGAGCGCCTCTCTACCCTTTTTGACCAATGTAACCGTGAGCGATGCCAATATTACCAACGGTGATGTGAGCAGCAGTTTGGTTGTGACCATAGATTTCAGCGAGGCCATGAACACGACATTCGCTCCAACCATTGCCCAAGCTGGCGACGACGCATTCCTGAATTCATTGACAGAAACCAACGCCGCTTGGATCGATGCTGATACATATCAAGTGACTTATACCATCCAAGATGGCAATGAGCAATTGGATCACGTGGTATTCTCTGTGGCTGGAGCGCAAGACCCAGATGGCAATGAACAAAATCCTGGTTTGAGCGACGTGATAGCGATCAACACGGTGAACGCTCAAGGCACTCTAACTGTGAGCGACGATTTGATCAACGATTCCAATGTGGGCAATGGTCAATTGACTGTGAACATTACGTACGATGTGATGATGGACGTAAGCGTGAATCCAACTATTTCTTTCGGTGAAGGCAATTCATCTTTTGCATTCACCAGTGGATTCTGGAATTCAGATATGAACTATGTCGCCAACTTTGATGTGGTCGACCAAAACATCGAATTAACAGATTTGACTGTTCAAGCAGAAGGTGCCATGGATACCAATGGAGTTGAGCAAGATCCAACTTCGGTCTTGAATGCGATCGATATCGATACCCAAGCTCCAACTGCCACTGCCAATTTCAGCGCCGATACCATCAATGACCTGCAAGCAGGCAGCACGTTGGTCGTTACCGCTATGTACAATGAACCAATGAATATGGCAATCGCGCCTAGTTTGACCTTCCCCATCGAAAATCCGGCCGATGCTGGTTTGATTTGGAATGAGGCAGCATCCATGTGGAATGACGACATGAGTTATTCATTTGTATTTGATATCATTGATTTGAATATCGAAGTAGCAGAAATCGACTTTTTAATCTCTGGAGCGCAAGACGCGAACGGCAACAGTCAAGACGCTGCCGGCTATGGTGATGCGGTAAGTGTTGATACACAAAACCCAGCAGGTATCGTATTGGAATCATCAGACGACTTACTCTCTGATCTTGATCTAGCGCCGTTTACCATTGGTGTGACTATTTCATATGATGCCTTGATGGATACGAACATCGCTCCGGTGATCTCCTTCAACGAGGATGAGACAGCTGCCGGTCTTGAATATTTGTCAAGCGACAGTGAGTGGCTTGATGAATCTACTTTCTTGGCCATTTATCAATTGAACGATGCCAATGTGGACATTCAAGATTGGGTAGCATTTGCCAACGGAGGATTTGATGCCAACGGCAATCCACAAGACGAAGCGTTCGAATCAGCTATTCTTTTTGACATTGACACAGAAAATCCAAGCGTCGTGTCTTTATCATCTAACGATGTGGAGTTGACCCAAGAAAATCAATTGCTCGATGGTTTCCAGTTGGTGATCAATTTTGATCAAGCCATGGATCAAAGCATTGATCCAGTGATCTCCTTCCCATCAGAAAATCCATTGGCAACTCTCACCTATTCTGCAACCAGCGATTGGATCAATCCATTTGCTTTCCAAGCGAACTACAACATGGACAACGATGTAGTGAGCATTGAAGACATCGATGTATTGGTTGAAGGTGCTACGGATTTGGCTGGCAATGAAGTGGTAGCATTCACAGTGGCCGACTTCTTTGATATCAATACCACCATTTCAGTGTCTGAGCTTGGCCATTTGGAATCATTCCTCATCTATCCGAACCCAGCGCAAGGTGGCACGATGATCACCATTGCTTGGAACTCGAATGAAAATGCACATTTGGCGATCTACAACACGATCGGTGAATTGGTTTTCAATGAGCAAAACATTGCAGCGGGCGAACAAATCCGACGCATTGATACATCCGATTTAGCAGCAGGTATGTACTTGGTTCAAGTATATGATGGCTTCAATTGGATCAACCAACCAATTCAGATCGTGCGATAATCCACGATTCCATCACAATCATACAACCCGATGACCTGCGGTCATCGGGTTTTTTATTTTTACACAATAATTACACCAGCGGTGCGATCTATCCGTCGAGTTGATGCATCTTTGTTTCGACACAATCCATCAGGTATTTTTAAATTTTTAAAAGAAACATGACTTTTTTAGCTAAAAAACAAATTTTTTCCCTTGCCTTGGCCATTGGAAGCATAGCCAACCTACGCGCTCAAGAATCGGATCATACGAAGACCGTTGCATCCAGCGAATATCAATGGCATCATGGCGATGCGAGCAAGGACGGAGTGATCGGCATTTCTTCGACCAAGGCGTATGAAGAACTATTGATTAATAAAAAATCAAGCAAAGTAGTGGTAGCGATTATCGACAGTGGAACGGAAACCTTTCACCCAGATTTGGCTCCACGGATATGGACCAACACCAACGAAGTAGGCGGCAACAATGTGGACGATGATAAAAACGGCTACATCGATGACGTGCACGGTTGGAGTTTCATAGGCGGCAAAGGCGGCGATGTGGATGCTGACCTTTTGGAGTTTACCCGTATTTATAAAGGGTTGAACGTACGTTTCAGCAACAAAGAAGCGGCCAGCATCAGCGATGCAGACAAAAAGGACTTTGAACGTTACCAAAACATGAAAGTCGATTATGAAAAACGCATTGCAAAGGCCAAAGAAGAGCAAGCCCAAGTGTTCGGATTGAAAATCTTTTATGAGACCGCCAATGCTGCAATGACTAAAAAATTGGGAATTTCTCCATTGACAATGGAGGCATTGGAAGCTTATACCCCAGCCGATGATTCCGAAAAGCAATACCGTGAATTTCTCATGATCTGCATCAGCGAGGATTTGATGGGGCAAATGGGAGAATGGGAGAAACATGTAAATAATCAACTCGATTATCAGTTGAGCTTGGATTTTGATCCACGTTCGATGGTTGGTGATGATTATTCCAATCCCAATGAGCGCATTTATGGAAACAACCACATTGATGGCCCAAGCGCTGATCACGGAACGCACGTGGCGGGCATTGTGGGTGCCGCTCGCAATGGCTTTGGTGTGGATGGCATCGCAGACAATGTAGAATTGATGGTCATTCGTTGTGTTCCCGATGGAGATGAGCGCGATAAAGACGTTGCCAATGCCATTCGTTATGCAACCGACAACGGCGCTAGAGTCATCAACATGAGTTTCGGCAAGAGCTTTTCACCCGAAAAGTTCGTGGTGGACGAAGCCGTACGTTACGCAGAAAGCAAAGGTGTGCTCTTGGTGCATGCAGCGGGTAACGATTCCAAAAACATTGATAAGGAAGCCAACTTCCCTACCAAATTTTATGAAAATAAGAAAGCATGCACTACATGGATTGAGGTTGGTGCAAGCGGATCTCAGTTGAACACCTTGCCGGCCCCATTCAGTAATTATGGAAAGAAAGAAGTGGATGTTTTTGCGCCAGGAGTTGATATTTACGCCACAGTTCCCGGAAACAAATATCAAAACAATAGCGGCACATCAATGGCTGCGCCTGTAACCGCAGGTATTGCTGCAGCTTTATTCTCTTA
>JAIYCK010000203.1 GCA_027488055.1 Flavobacteriales bacterium
CAATTGGATACCGAGTGGTATTTTCAACCTTTGGATGCCATGCTCGATGGTTCAAGCTATGAATCTGTCTGCAAATTGCCGGGATTCGCACCCATTTATATCCCGCTCAGAATGGTGATGTCCAAAGCAGCGGCATACAATGCGATCTGCTTGCTTCAGATGTTGCTCGATGCAATTTGTACAGTAATGCTGGCATTGCTGGCCATGCGTTTGTTCAATATACGAGCTATGTTTTTTGTGGTGCTCGTCGGATATGGGATAAGCACATTCATCTCAGTGCGATCCAATTATGTATTGTCCGATAGTTTTTGTACCTCGTTCCTGATCATTGCCTTGTGCATGCTGCAAAGGGGAATGGATACCTCATCGAATTGGTATATCGCAGGAGCGGGTTTGTTCGCAATGTGGTCATTCGAAATGCGACCCGTGATGTTGGTGGTGTTTCCAGTTTTGATCGTGCTGATTGTACATTATGGTCGCTCATGGCGCAACGTTATCACAAAGGTGGTTTTGCTGCTCTTGCCTATTTCGATCGCTACATTGGCTTGGTGGCAGCACAATTGGTCGACACATGGCCGCTCCCTGTGGCTCATTGCCCCAGTGGAAGAATGCATGACGCATTATGGACCAGAGGCGGCCGCCATTCGTCGATTCATCATTGCAACTGGACATGATTTTCAGCCATGGAGTCAAGGCTCAGCAGCCGAATGGTTTTTGAAACGCGGAATCGATTTACCCAAAGATTCACCGTTCGAATCAAATAATTTTGCCTCCACTTACAATCTCGACACACTCATTCAGTTGAGGACGGACTACAAGCGAATCGAGAATAACACGATGGTGGATCCCGATTTCAGCGCGGCGCTCATTCATCGCATGGATCGGTGCACGGCATCCTATACATCCGAACATGCTTGGCAATACTATTGCACCAACCGCTTGAATTTCCTTCGAATGTTTCTTTTTCCAAAGCGCATCGACGACCTGCCATTGCCCGCCAGAAGTTCGATGAACATTGGACAAATAGTGGTCAAAATGGGAAGTCTCCTCTTGCTTTGGACTGTCCACCTGGGCGCCATTTTCGGATTGTTTTTAGCGGTGATGCGGTTCGGCTGGAGCATGCTTTGGTGGGCCGGAGTTGGAGCATCGAGTATCGTGGTCTTATCCTTCATTGGCTTCATTGAGCAACGTTATCTGACGGCATCGTATCCGATCACCTTGATATTCGCATCCTATGCTGCATTGCGCGCATGGCAGGCGCTGTCCAATAAAGTCAGAAAGGTGAATAGTAGAGGCTGAAATCTTCAATTAATTTGGATTCTTCAAGGCCTTTGATTGTTACCTTTACCCGATCAACAGAAGGAACAAACCTATGAATATTTTAGTTACAGGAGGGTCAGGATTCATTGGCTCGCACTTGGTAGATCAACTCATTGCGCAAGGCCACAAAGTGGTCGTGGTGGACAATTTGATCAATGGCAAAAAGGAAAACAACAGCGAGGTAGCATCACACCCCAATTTTATTTTTCACGAAACCGACATCTTGGAAGCCGATGAGATGAAACAATTGATGCGCGGCATCGATGTGGTCTATCACCTGGCCTGCTTGGGAGTGCGTCACAGCATTCACAGTCCTTTCGAAAACCACCTTGTCAATGCAGAGGGAAGTTTAAGTGTGTTGGAAGCAGCGCGCGCCAATCATGTAAAAAAATTCTTTTACATCTCTACTTCAGAGATTTATGGCGATATCAAAACATTTCCCATTGATGAATCGGGAGTACCCCTTCCCAAGACGGTGTATGGAAGCAGCAAGTTAGCTGGCGAAAATTATGCATACAGCTATTGGAAATGTTATGGCTTGGATGTGACGATCACCCGTATTTTCAATAACTATGGTCCGCGCGCGCATTACGAAGGTGATGCAGGCGAAATCATTCCGCGCAGCATCGTCAACATTCTCTATGGCAAACGTCCAATCGTATTTGGAGATGGCGCTGTCACACGCGATTTCTTTTATGTGAAAGATACCGCAAGGGCATTGTGCCAATTGCTCGACACGGAAGGTATCACAGGTGAGATCATCAACATCGGGACAGGCTCTGAAATCACGATGAAGGATCTCTCCCAAAAACTACTTGATATGATGGACAAATCCAATGAGCTTTCGATCGAGTTTTTACCCGACCGTCCTGCAGATGTGCCGCGTTTGTGGGTCAATCCAGCCAAGTTCGAGGCCATCACTGGTTTCAAATCCAACTATACATTTGAGCAAGGTTTGCTCGAAACGATTCCTTACTACCGTGAATTGATGAAGGATAAAGACCTTTCTCAGGAAATTGTAGTCAACAACTGGGAATCCAAATAACCGAACGATCATTCTGTACATTCAACTATGATGAAAATACCATTGGCCAAGCCTATGCTTGGTAAGGAAGAGGCGCAGCTTGCATATGACACGATACTCACGAATTGGGTAACACAGGGTCCACGTGTCGCTGAATTCGAAGAAAAATTTGCCCACTACACTGGCGCCAAGTACGCGGTGGCCTTGAGCAATTGCACCACAGCCTTGCACTTGTCCATGATTGTGGCAGGTATCGGTGAAGGTGACGAGGTGATTTGTCCAAGCATGAGCTACATCGCTACTGCGAACTGTATCATGTATGTGGGAGCCGAGCCTGTTTTTGCAGAAGTCGATCCAATCACCTACAACATCGATCCGGAAGATGCGATTCGACGTATTACACCGCGCACAAAGGCGATATTGATTGTACATCAAATCGGACTACCTGCCAATATCAGCGCGTTTCGTAAGATCTGCGACGAGCACAATCTCATCCTGATTGAGGATGCGGCCTGTGCCGCTGGCTCTTCATATCAAGGCGCGAAAATCGGATCGCACAGTGATCTAGTGTGTTTCTCTTTTCATCCGCGCAAGGTGATCACCACAGGTGATGGTGGTATGCTCACTACTAACAATGAATCGTATTACAATCGCCTGCGATTATTGCGTCAGCATGGCATGAGTGTCAACGACCGTGTGCGCCATGAAAGCACCAAGGTCATCATTGAAGACCATCTTGAAGTCGGTTTCAATTACCGCCTCACCGATA
>JAIYCK010000047.1 GCA_027488055.1 Flavobacteriales bacterium
AATGTTTTGATTGTATGTTTTTTTTATTTAATTAAAAAAAAAAAAAAAAAAGATATATACTTTTGAAGCTGGTTCAGAGGCAGACACAGTAAAGTGATTGTTGTGAAGAAAAAAACAGGTTACAATGGTTAGCTTCTTTGCGACAATTTTATTACTGGCTGGTGCGCTTTTGTTTTCTTTAACTGAATCGCAAGGTTGTGATGTTTTTGTTGGTTCGCTGTCGACAGATGCGACTGTCTTTGGCGCAGTGCCATCTGATTGTTTTCCTTATCAACTCGTAACCGGAGCTACCGTGGGAAGTCTTGATTTTACTATCGCCCATCTTATCGACACTTCCACTTTTGGCACGCTGATAATTAGTGGAGTTAATGTTGGTTCTACAACTTTGAACCCAACCGGTCGCTTCATTCAAGATTCGTCGCAAACGGACGTGCTTACAAATCTTGATTTCCAAGTCGGGGTGTTTTCTTATGACGCATTGGGTTGTTTCAGCACTTTGCTTGATGCAGCAATTTGTTCTGTCACATCTATCATTCCAAATGTTCCCATAGCGTGTTCTCATGCTTGTCCGAGTGGTCTTTGCAATATCGCGTCTTTTGATTGCCCCTCATTCGCTGTAGGAGCGATTCCCGTTGATCCTATATTTCTTCGAGTATCTGCATCATCATCTGTTGTTCCTCCTCTTTCAAATTTTTCCATGATCGAGTTCAAAGTAAATACTTTTGATGTTTTTGCAGCTTCGAATTCTCCAGTGGGTTGCAATACGTCCACACCTGTTCCTCCGTTTGTGCCGGAATTTTTTCCCATTTGTGCGTACACGAATTCGCCTTCGCCGTCTCAATCTCCGACGCAAAGTGACTTGCCCGTGTGCGATGTCTTGGTCACAAAAAACATCGGAGCTGCGAACGTGTCCGGTCCGGGTCTTCCTGACTGCCTTGCTTTACCAAACAATCAATTCGTGACTGGTGCGTCGATTAACGACGCGAATATCGACATCAATTACGCTGTAAATACAGCTGTGCCGGATGAAAGGATTGTTAATGGCGTAACCATCAATTCGACATTTTTAACAGTGGAATTCACATTGTTTCAAAGTCCATTCAGCTTTCAAATTCAACTTGCTACTGTAGAAGTCGAGTTTTTTTCGTTTGATGAATTGACTTGCGCTAAAACAACACTTGCAAAACCGACGTGTTTAAAGGACAGTGTCTTTAATGCACCATTTACATGTGGATCAATATGCACTGGTATTTTATGCGGTCGCTCTCGAATAACCTGTTTAGGCGTAAATACATCGACGTTTCCACTCTCTGACGTTTTTATGAGGTTGAACATACGATCGACGGCTGCTTTTTCTCCCGGAGATTATATGTGGATGTCTAATCTGAATCTTCAACCAAGTTCGACAGACTTGATTCCAGCAGCCACGTTATCTCCGGCATGCATCCCTCCACAACCGATCGACTTCTTTGATGACGAAATTGCTCCGTTTTGTGCTTCAACCGTTTCCCCAACTGCATCGAGGAGCAGCTTACCTGCGCCCACGCCCTCTTTTACACCAGAGGAGCCGCTGGTGATTTGCAATGCAACGACATCGGACCTGAGATCGACCAATCGAACCATTTTGCATAACATACCTTATGATAGCTCCTGTGATATGTCCGTCCGTGCTTTCTCGCCAAGCACTGAAGACTCCGTGTTTGACATCGTTGTTCCTTTGGCCGAACTGGGTTTTAATGATTATGCAGTTGTAACAAGCATCGAGATGTATGTAGGAAGCACTGGAAAAAACCCAGAAATCTACATTGGCTCTCAGCAAGGATGCGATTCTTTTCGTGTCCAAAATCAATTAGTTCCCGATGAAATAAGCTTCACTGTTACGTGTGAAGGAGACTCGGTCGAACGTCAACGGTTCTACAATCCGGCTATTTATGTCGAGGGGTCTCCGTTGGTTTTAATGGTTCGTATTCTCCTTCCTGTCGGAGCTACGGGTGTGTTTGTGGGTAGAATCACACTCGATGTTTTTAATGGAACTGAAACAAGAACTATTCGAATCAACAAGGAACGATGCATTAATGATCAAGTAATCGATACTCAGTCTTGCGAATGTTCTTCTTGTGATGGCTCCTCCGACACTCGTCCGAGTTATTATGCCGCACCCTTCATCGTTGACTCTGGTGGCGCTCTTCCAAAAGATTTGCCCCCGGGTCCGTTTATTCCAATCTTTGAGGCATCGACAATGTCGCGCCGAGCGGAAGTTTCGGTCAATGAAACTGATCCCTACTTGAGTTTTCTATTCGACAAGGATCAATTCGTCTATGAGTATCCCGGGCTTTTTCCGCAGGCGTATACGATTGGATCAAACATTACTCTTGACAACGACTGCGGCGTGAATGTGCATGTGATTCCTTGCTCTGGAAACATTCAGGTCTGGCTCAATCCTCAATTCGCTTTGGATTTTGATTCGCCTGCCAATGAAGACAGTTTCGAAGAAGTGTTTAGTTGCTTTACAGTCACTGAAGCCGATTCTCTTGGTCCTATTCCACTTACAAGCGAGGTGCAGATATCTTTGCTAAACGCATATGGATATCCTGCGCAGCGTGTCTCGCAAATCACGTTTCGCACTTATGTGGAAGAAGGACAAACCAACATTTCTTTGTCCCGTTTGTATGGATTTGAAATCCAACGCCCTTTCCGTCAGTCCCCTTACACCGGCATCTACATCCGATGCGATATCGGAACTCAGATCGGAAATCGCGACATTCCCAATTTTTACTATCCTCTTTTCGCCAATTCTTCGTATTGTCAAGGCAGTGACATTGAAGATAATCCATTCACGGCAGTGATACCGATGCCCACATTTGATAATCCTTTGCACGCTCCTTTGATCGACAGTCCTGTTGACTCTGCAAATTTTCGATACATGAGCTTCATGGCTGCGAGTCACTGTCCGACTCTGCCCATGTGCCCAGAAGCAGGAATCTCTTTCGTTCAGGAACATCAATACGCACCGGATTATGTCGGTCCTATGTTTGTTTTTCCATTTCAGAGCTACGGCCCAGTCGACAGTGTCGTTAACAACTACACCGTGACATTCAACGTCGATATGTCTGAGGTGCTGGATAGGATTTACGATGGCAATATCCCTGAACTGCCCGTAGATGAAATCGATTTTTTTTTGAACGTGACGTATGCGGTTGATTTTTTTGATGGCCCGTTTCAAGCGGTTTCTTCCACTCTTACTTTCACGGCTTCTTCGTGTGAGTTGTTTATTTGCGATGCATCGACGTATAGCTCAAACGAAGACGCACAAGTCGATATTCTGCAAGGGTTTCAGGAATACTTTTACACCAGTTTTTTTCCAGTCAATCACTACACCTTTTCCAACAACGTCACGAGTTGCCTGCGTCAATTCTCTGCTCTCACAGGTTACACTGGAAACCTCAC
>JAIYCK010000119.1 GCA_027488055.1 Flavobacteriales bacterium
GTAATTCGATACGTCACATAATCGATGTATTTGGGTCTCATGATCGGACGGGTGTTGTTGAAGCTCGGATTGGCTGTGGATACAGACAGTTTCACATCCTTCCAGTCCATGCCTGTATTTTGAGCGATACTCGCTTTGTAAGTTAGGTTTACTGGCTGTGATGTGTTCTCTACATTCACATCGTACATGGGTACCCAAGAGGCATTGTCTACCAAATAAGACGTCTTAATGTTGATGGTAACTTCCTTTTCAGCAAAAAAACTGAGTACAATTTCTTTGGTAGGCACGGGTCGGTAGTTGCCAATCTCATTGAGTTGATTCTGAAATTGTTCCCTTTTATTGGTCAAGGACTCGGATTCTAATGACAGATTAAAAAGGCGCAACTTTAAGTCACTAAATCGATCGCGATAGATGTCTGCCATGCGATTCAAATCCTCTGGCTTGTAATTCTCCTTCCCGGGCGATGGCTTCAAAAGATCTGCCACCAATCGCAACTCCCCTTCATACACAGATCGTTCATCTGCAATCCACATTAACTTGTGATTGTACTTCGTGATTGAGTCAGTTAGATTCGGTATTTTATTGTCGCTCGCTAATTGATTTTCACCAAAGTGATAATTGATCCTCACACCTGCCGAAAGCAACACCGCATCGCCTTTTGCCGCAATTTGTAAGCTCTGATCGTTCATGGACATGGTCGCCCCTGGGAGGAAAACCTCGGTCGTTCCGGCTGGGATGGTAATGGCACCGGAGCGGGTTTCTTTGGCCATGTTTCGATATACCGTCACTTCGGTCAATTTATTGTTTACTTTCAATTCTTGTCCTTGCATCACTTGAACGCCTAAGAATAAGAAGACCAAACCGATTAAACTCTTTTTCATAACAATGTGTTTTTTAATTTGGCTCAAACGTACTTGTATACAATTCCATCACAAATACAAACTGAGTAAACACAGCCTTTGACTTAGTCAAATGATATGAAAGAGCTAGATATATGAATTATCATTTTTTATGAAACTGGTTGTAGTTTGAAATCACTCTTAATCGTAGTAAACACAGGGGAAATGGTCCTTGTAGTTTCTTCTATCAATCCATAGGAAAATAACTCCATAGATCTTACATTTGTAACGCATGAAGTCTACCTTCAAAACAATATTACTCGCAGGGCTTGTGCTCCTAACAAGCCAAGTGTGCCTGTCACAGGTACAAAACAAGATTGTGCAGGTCAGCGGAGTGGTTGTCACCTCTGACTCATTGGTGCCAGTTTCTTTTGCAACGATTTATCGCTCCAACGATTATAGAGGTACTTTCAGTGATTACAAAGGATATTTTACACTCCCGGTAGCTATTGGTGACACCCTTCACTTTGATTGCATTGGACAAAAACACAATTACTTTGTGGTCCCAATCGATACCGTTCACCAGCATATTTCCATTGTTCAAATCATGGATCAAGATACAGTGATGTTGCCTACCGTATACATCCTGCCCCACCCTGCCAAACACAAATTAAGAGAGGAAGTGCTAGCGCTCGATCTACCTGGAGATCGCTATTACAAATTCAATCGCAGTGAGGGTGAACTAGCCAATTATGACGGTCTCCACGACTTTGCATCGATGTCCTATCAAAACGCAAGCGCCACAATGGAAGCCCGATATAATACGAAATTCATGAGCGGAGGTAATTTGCTAGATCCAGCAGCTTGGGGCCGTTTTATGCAATCCATCAAAAGCGGTGAATATCGAGAACGCTGATCTGCCGCGTTGGCTGCTTCTGGACCGGTGTTCGAGTCTTTTTCCTTTTAAAATGTCAATTGATTTATCCCAACTTACTTTGAAATGAAGTCATTGCGAATTGTGTATATGGGCACACCTGATTTTGCGGTACCCGCTTTAGAACGACTCATTGCCAGTGCACATGAAGTTGCAGCAGTTGTTACAGTGGCTGACAAACCCAGTGGCAGGGGCTTACAAGTGACCGAATCTCCAGTTAAAAAATGTGCGTTGGCTCATGGCATACCTGTTTTGCAACCTGAAAAACTTAAATCCAATGATTTTATTGAAGCATTGGGCGCACTTCAGGCTGATTTGTTCGTGGTTGTTGCGTTTCGCATGTTGCCGCAAGTTGTTTGGGACATGCCGCCTTTGGGCACGATCAATCTGCACGGGTCATTGCTGCCAAAATACAGGGGAGCCGCGCCCATCAATCGAGCCATTATGAATGGGGAAACCGAAACAGGTGTGACTGTCTTTCAGTTGCAACAAGAAATAGATACAGGTCGAATATTTGTCCGCACTCCGCTGAGCATTGGTCCCAACGAAAATGCAACAAGTGTCCACGATCGAATGATGGTAGTGGGTGCAGAAGTGCTTTTGGGAGCAGTGAATGAGATCGCCAATGGATCGCTGGAAAGTGTTGAACAAGCCAGTCTTTCCGAAGACGAAAATCTTCCGACGGCACCGAAATTATTCAAAGAAGATTGCGTGATCCCTTTTCACCTTAGCGCGGCTCAAGTGCACCATCATGTCAGAGGACTCTCACAATATCCCGCTGCGATCACGACCCTCGAAGGAAAGCA
>JAIYCK010000326.1 GCA_027488055.1 Flavobacteriales bacterium
CGATTTTGCGGGCTTTTTACGGAATAAGCCAATGTTATTTTTTTTGTTTCTCCCGGCTGCAACACAATCTGATAATTGATCTTTCCATTGAATTTATCCAAGGCGCCACTCATATATACCACCACATGTTGTATGGTAGATGGCACATTTCGAGGTGTTTCATTCTGTGAGAGACACCGCATGCTTGTCACACATGTAAACACAAGCAGTAGGAATAGTTTCATGGTTGAATTGCGTTTAATAATTGAATAGCCTTGTCTATGTCTGCATCCGTTTTAGCGAAGCAAAATCGCAGAACCTGCTCGTCGCAATGATCGGGATAAAATACGCTGCAAGGAATAGCGGTGATTTTATGTGCGATGGTCAAATGCTGAGCGAATTCAATGTCACCCGTTGAACTCAGGTTCGTGTATTGCAAATTTTGAAAATAGGTTCCTTGACAGTCCATGAGATTCCATGCACTGTCGCGCAATCCATCACAAAATCGATCGCGTTTGGCCTGGTAAAAGGCAGACAGGCCAAGGTAGGTATTGGGATCTTCTAAATGATCGGCTATGGCATATTGGATCGGTGTATTTGCAACAAATACATTGTATTGATGCACCTTTCTGAATTCAGTCATGAGTTTTTCGGGACCTGCGATATAACCTGTTTTCCAGCCTGTACAGTGCAACGTCTTGCCAAATGATCCAACAATTAATGAGCGATCGCGCAGTCCAGGATAGCGCGATGCGCTGCAATGCGTTTGATCATCGAAGACCAGGTGTTCATATACCTCGTCGCTGAGCAGCACAATATCGGAACCATCTAGCAGATGGGTAAGTTGTTCCATGTCATGATGACTCATCATTCTGCCACTTGGATTGTGTGGGGAATTGATGATGACCATGCGTGTTTTGTGGTTGATGAGTTTTTTGAAATGGTCCCATTCAATTTGATAGTCGGGCCAATGTAAATTCATCCATACGCATTTGGCGCCTTGTAATTCGATTGCTGGAGCATAACAGTCGTATGCGGGCGCAAACAAGATCACCTCATCGTCTTCATGCACCAGTGCGCTAATGGCTGTGAATATAGCCTGCGTGGCACCTGCGGTGATCGTGATTTCGGTAGCGGGATCATAGCAATGGCCATGTTGGGCTTGTATGATTTGACTGACTCGGTCGCGCAAGGCGGGCACTCCAGCCATGGGCGAATATTGATTGTATCCCGCACTCATGTAATGATGGACACGATCAATAAGCGATTGATCCATGGCAAAACCAGGAAAACCTTGGCCCATATTGAGCGCTTGATGTTCGGCAGCCAAAGCCGACATGGTGCTAAATATGGTGGTGCCTACATGGGGTAGTTTTGATCTCACTTGGTATATTTAATATTGTATCGTTCAATGCATTCTTCCACTATTCGGCAAGCCGCAGCGGCCAATTTGAACTC
Source organism: Flavobacteriales bacterium (assembly GCA_027488055.1). Classification (GTDB taxonomy): domain Bacteria; phylum Bacteroidota; class Bacteroidia; order Flavobacteriales_D; family Sanyastnellaceae; genus CANHSF01. The sequence continues at coordinate 1,438 of JAIYCK010000326.1, forward strand.
ATCCACGGTAACCGTTTTATGTCGGAGCACTTTGTATTGAGTAAAAAAATGCTGCAATTCCATACGCACATCGAGAGGTAGATCATGAATTTCTTTCAAATGCTCGACACTCGGGTCATCCAATGGTACTGCAATTATTTTTTCATCGCGCTTGCCGCCGTCGATCATTTCCATATAGCCAATGATACGGCAATTGACCAAGCACAAAGGCTGGATGGATACCTGAGACAAGACGAGTATATCCAGCGGGTCGCCATCATCGCCCAATGTTTGAGGAATGAAACCATAGTTGATTGGATAAACAAATGCAGCAAAGATCACGCGATCCAATCGCAATAGGCCCGTGGGTTTGTCTATTTCGTATTTGGCTTTGCTCCCTTTGGGAATTTCGATCACTCCATCGATGGTGCGCTGTGCGCTATCGAATCGGTGCGGGGCTTCATGCCATGCGTGTTGTATCATCTGGGTGAATGGGAGTTGAAAGAATAGGTTCTATAACTTCTTGTGGATCTCGGTTTACGGCCATCGTGTCCACTAAATTCTAGCACGACATTGCAGGACTTCAGTTCATTCTTTTGGACATCTATTTCATACCGCACCGCATTTGTCATGTACATTTCATAAGATTCAACTTCTTTGATCTTTTTTTCATTTTTGGCTGGATCTCCGCCCATGGCCTCATTCATTTTTATGACCATATCAAGCATCAGTTGCTTGATTTTACTTACATCGAAGTCGATATGGTAGTCAATGACATGGGTGGTAGAGTTGGAGGCAGGTGACCAACATAGGTATTCATCGGTTCGCATGAATTCTCCAGATTTCAGTGGATTGGGGGCTTCGGTGTGGTACTCGAGTGTGTCTCCCACTGAGTATGTCTTGCAATAGGGCTTAAGTATAAATTGAAGTTCCTTCAATACGACTGATTCAATTCCTTGCTGGGTGCCCAAGAGTTTGTAATACGGATCAATGATCAAACTCATCATATTGGACATTTCATTGTCATTGGCTTGGAGGTAGTCTTTCATGAAAAGCAAATCGCGTGTATAAATGCGACTGAGTTCCTGCCAGTTCAGAAGATTTATATAACCGCTGTCCAGTGACATACGACAAGGGATTTTTAACTGCTTCAATGTGTCGTTGGAGTAGGGGTTGTCCATCAGGGAGTTGATCGCCCTGTAAAAAGGATTCTGAATCGTGTAGAGCAAATCAATATGATCGTTGTGGACACTCGTTACGGTCCATTCCAGTTCTTCATGTATGGTGTCAGTCACTTCATATTGACCCGACCGGAGTTCCTCTTCCCAGGAGGCGAGTTCGCATTGGTGCACCGTTCCCTTGGTCCAATAAGGAATAAGCTCCAGTTTTTGAGCCAGACTATTTGAAACAAGAAATAGCCCACATACCGCGATGAACAGCGACATTTTCATGGCTGAAAGATAATGCAAGTAAGGAATGCACGGTGAATGGAAAGTTGACAAAAAACACGTGTTTTGGAGATTGAAATGGCTAACTTCGCGGCACATTTTAAATCCGTCCGGTTATGTCAGCATCTACGCAGCCTGCAACACTCGAGCAAGCCCAAGAAATGGGTCTTCGCAACGATGAATTTGATAAAATCATTGAAATACTTGGTAGAACACCAAATTTCACAGAAATGTGCGTGTATTCAGTGATGTGGAGCGAACATTGTTC
>JAIYCK010000393.1 GCA_027488055.1 Flavobacteriales bacterium
ATGACGAAGTGCGATCCACCGCGACATCATAGAGGTATTGGTAATATGCTTCTGTTTTCAACCTGAAGTTTGGTCCCAGTTGATTCTCATATCCTACTACCGTATGCACGGCCTTATTGAAGTCAAGACCTTGATTGTTGGCCACGATGTTACCATCAGCCCCTTCATCCTTATTGAAATACATCACGATGGGCTGCATTTGACTATGCAGACCAGCTCCTAGCGAAACACTTTGTTTGCCATTGATCGCATAACGCATACCCAAACGCGGCTCGACATTGACCTTGTCGTTAAGTAGGAATAATAACCCGAAAACACCAGCGTTGAGTGTCAGCTTTTCAGTTGGACGGTGCTGCCACTGGGCAAAGCCGCGCAGCATAGAAGTTTGCTCATTTACATCGCGTTCTTTGAAATAGTAATTGCCTTGATACAAAAGGCTATCCTCCATGCGAATGTCAAAAGCGTTGAAGTGAAGTCCGGCTTTTATAGTATTGCGAGCGCTGATTTTAGAGTTGATAGTATAGTTGGCTTTGTATTCGTTTTGACGTTGCAGAATGCCGAAGTAGCGCGTTGCTTTGAAGGCCACATCAACGGTGTCAATGAATCCTTCAGTACCGCTAGTGGTGGCCGCAAGAACGAGTTTTCCACTCGTTTTTTCGTTGAAGAAATAGCTGTGTGAGAGTCCGATTATTCCAGTAGAGCTTTTGAATTGATTGTTTTCATTGCTTTCGGAATATAAATTTTCACCATCGCTGTCTTCAGCTTTGAAATCAATAAAGCTAGTTCCGCCAATACCGAACACACTGAATTTACCAGCCTTCTCAGTCGGTAGATCTATTTTGAATGTCAAGTCTTGGTATTCAGGTACAGCCGCACCTGTGCCAAAGTCGATCCCCAATGAGGTCATGATACCTAAGAAACTATAACGTCCATTCACCATGTAGGTGGCACCCGATTTTTTACTTAACGGCCCTTCGGCTCCGAGTTCAAATCCATTGAAACCCATCTGACCTACAAACTCATGTTTGTCTCTATTTCCTGAGCGCAGACGCAGGTCAAATACACCGCTAAGGGCGTTGCCGTATTCAGCTGCAAAGGCACTTGTAGCAAAATCGGAATTACTCAAGTTGTTGGTATTGATGAGTGAAATAGGTCCACCCGTAGTGCCGAGTGTGCTGAAATGATTCGGACTGGGAATGTCGATTCCCTCAAGGCGCCAAAGCACCCCGGTGGGTGAGTTCCCGCGAATGATGATGTCGTTGCGATCGTCGCTTGCGCCGCTGACCCCTGCATAGTTTTGGGCCATACGCGACACATCTTGCAGCGTTCCGCTATAGCGTTGAGCCTCCTCGATGCTGATGGTCCGTGTGCTCACCGAGCTCATCTTATTGATGGCTTCCGATTTATTTTGTTCAGCAGTGATTTGAACTTCGGCAGTGGTATTGACCGATTCACTCAGTTGAATATTGATTTCAAAATCTTTTCCGGAATTGATAAGCAAGTTGGGGTGTGTGCTAGTCTCGTAGCCAATCATGGCCACTTGGATGGTTTGTCTGCCAACGGGCACATTGTCTAGTCTGAATCGGCCTTCGCTGTCAGATGCAACAGCCACAGGAGGTTGGGCATCCACTAGCAGCACGATGGCTCCCGGTAAAGGATATTGACTTTGTTTGTCTATCACGGTCCCTCGAATAGAGGAGGTGTAGGTGTTGGTTTGGGCGATAGCAATGGAGCTAATCGCAACCAGAATGAGCGTGTAGTAAATTGAGCGCATGGAGTTTTTTATTTTGATGGTGCAAACTTGCAACCATTGAATGGTGATAAAAAACGACCGTTCATGAAATGCCTAAAAAGCAAAGTGAATTGCAATTTGAAACTACTGGCTGCATGAATCAACTAAAACAACACTCAATTCTATGTTATCGGTTCTACCCCACCAACAACTTAAATCCTTTGCCATGGATATTGAGTATTTCTACTGTTTTATCTTCTTGCAGATGTTTGCGCAGTTTAGCGATATATACGTCCATAGATCGTCCATTGAAGTAATTGTCATCACCCCAAATGTTTTTCAAGGCATATGAACGTTCCATGATGCCGTTTTTGTTTTGACTCAACAAGTAAAGGAGCTCATTTTCTTTGGTGGTGAGCTTAATTTCTCGCTCTCCCAGCATCAAGCGTTGTTTATTGTAGTCAAAGTGATAGATGCCTATTTGATGTTCTATTGCCAGATCGGAGTCATCGGGTAATGCATTGCTACGTCGCATTATGGCATTCATACGGGCCAACAATTCCTCCATGCTAAAGGGCTTCGTCATATAGTCGTCCCCGCCTACCGAAAATCCTTCAAGCGTGTCCTCTTTCATGCTCTTGGCTGTGAGAAATAAGATCGGCACATGCTTGTCGTCATGTCGTATTTCCGAGGCCAACGTGAAGCCATCTTTAATAGGCATCATCACATCTAAAATGATAAAGTCATACGCCGAACGTTTGTACATTTTAGATCCCTCAAGGCCGTCTACAGCTAAATCACATTCGAAATTTTTTGCCGCTAGGTATTCGCGTAGCAATGTCCCCAAATTGGGATCGTCTTCACATAACAAAACTTTAGTTTTCTTCTTCATGATGATAAGGCATATAAATGGTGAATGTACTTCCTTTTTTGAGTTCACTGCTGACTGAAACATGACCGCCGTGTTTCTCAACTACGCCTTTGACGTAGCTCAAACCCAGACCGAATCCTTTCACATTATGTATATTTCCAGTGGGCACGCGATATAACTTGTCAAAGATTTTTTTCTGATTTTCTTTGGATATCCCAATGCCATTGTCCTGAAACGAAATGGTGACTCCACCAGGCTCACTGCGTGTGGTCACAATGACTTGTGGCGGTCCATCTGCGTATTTCACTGCATTGTCAATCAGATTATAAATCACGTTGGTAATGTGGAGACTATCTCCCTCAATCACGGCATCTTCAGCTAAAAGGTGGGTGATAAGTTCACCCTTTCTTTTCTTGAATTGTATATCAATGTTGTGGATCACCTGTTCAATCAAACTGTGTAAATGCAATTGTTCAATCCGCAGCTTCATATCTCCATTTTCAAAAATGGATGTACGCAATACGTTTTCAACCAATACCCCAAGCCGCTTGTTTTCCTCATTGATCATGCCTAGATAGGAGGTCATTCCTGAAGCACTCTTTTGCATGTCAGGATCGTTCAAAGCTTCGCATGCCAAGCTAATGGTCGCAATAGGCGTCTTTAGTTCATGCGTCATGTTGTTGATGAAATCGTTTTTGATGTCACTTAGTTTTTTCTGTTTGTAGATTGTGCCAATTGAAAAACTGAACAAAAACATGATTACGAGCATTAGCACCCCTGAGGTGACTAGCATGAGCCACATGCTGCCCAATAAATAACGTCTTTCATTGGGGAAGAAAACGCGCAAGTAATTGGGTTCAGCAATGGCATCATTCGCAAAGAGCTGCGCGCGATAGCCGTTTATAGCCAGGTTCTGAAGGTGTGGTTCGGCCAATGGACTTTTGTATTCCGCTTGTTGCAATCGATTGAAAATCCCATACACATAGGTCGCACGTATACCTCTATCCATTAAGGCCGCCTGCAACATGCTGTCAAGTACCTGCGTGTCGACTCTGTCCAACACACTTTTGTAAATATCCAATTCAATAAAACCACCCATGATATCATCCAAAATGCCCGATTTGGTCAGGATATCGGGATTGGGATTGACACTATCGAATTCTGCTTTAAGGGTATGATCATTTAACAAGGCCTGACCTTGTTTGCCATAGTCTACAATCAAGGTGCTATCGCCCTCCGATCGAATGGAAACCGATCGGTCATTCCCCGCCAGGGCTTGATTGCGCAATTCGTTCTTTTCCAATTGGGCACTCACATGGTGCAAGGCTTTGCTCACTGTACTAGCGAAGTCTTGCTCACGCAGAATATAGGTATTGTTAACCCAATACACCTGAATTGCAATCAAACCGGTGATGGCAATTGTGCTTGCAGCGATGAGTATTTGGATGTATCTCTGTTTCAATTGTGATAAAAGGCAGTGAGCACAAAGGAACAACGGAAATTTCAAATGTTAAGGCTCGCATTAACTTTCTTTAACGGAGGTTAACCATCGATTAACATGACTAGGAGTGCGATGAATCTAATTTAGCCCCGTGAAAGTTTTTCATCGCTGAGGAATCATTCATAGCCCAAAAGTGGGTGTGTACATTCCCGGTTAAGGTTAAAAAAAGGTCTTTATACAGGTTTAGAAAATTATGCTTTGAAAAACGCACTGCCCGCTTTCTTATTAAGATTGCGGGTTTTTTTATGTATAAAAACGATTATTATTTTACAATTACATCTCGACTCCAACGAAGAATCAGCTGACTCAAGAGCAGGCACATGCTCGCAAATACAAGCATAGTAGTCCAAAGAGCTTGATATCCCCCATATTGCGCTATGCCCGTGGCTAACAAAGGGGTGATGATATGCGAGAGCGACCATGCAATGATGTATAGACTTGAGTATTGGCCTTTGTTCGCTGCTGTTGATCGGTCGTTCATGAATGTATTCATGAAGGGCATGGCGAACATTTCGGACAAAGAGGCGAAAATCGTTAAAATGACCATCCATCCATAGCCATGAGCCACATAAAGCAAGGCATAACAACCCATAAGAAGCAATGCACCAATGCCTATGAATTGCATCGCTTTGGCGCGATGACCGATTTTGGAAATCAAGAACATTTCAAATACTGCTACAATGCCTCCATTAAGCGCTAAAAGCTGCCCAATTTGTATTTTGGTGAGCCGCTCCACTTCTTGATAATAAATGGTCATAGTAGTGAAAAGCTGAAGGAAAGCAATGGAATACAATGATACCATAGGTAGAAACCACAAGAAGAGTTTGTCTTTATAAGGTGAGGTGGAGGTAGTCGCAGTGTCTCCTGCGCCAGTAGGCGCGAGTTGTCGATGATGACGCAGGAATAGCAAAGCCATGCCAGCAGCAAGAATACTTGAAGCGGCATCGGCCCAAAATATGTACTGATAGTTGAAACTTGCCAACACACCGCCAAGAGCGGGTCCAATAGCAAAACCTAGATTGATAGCAAGCCGATTGAGGGTGATGGCTTTCAGGTAATTTTGTGCGTTGCTGAACAACGAAACAGCAGCCATGTTAGCCGGCCGATAAGCCTCGCTGCTGAATGCCATAATAAACAGGCCAGGCAAAAGGAGGCTGTAATTGCGCACAAACGATACAACAATAAAACAGCCAGCACCGATCAGCAAACTCGCCACCATTACCTTGAAAAATCCAATGCGATCGGTGAGGTACCCGCCTATTTTCACACCGCTAATGGAGCCTGCACCATAAATGGCCATCGCCCAACCCACTTGTGTGAATTCGAATTCGAGCTCTTTTTTGAGGTAGATAGCCAAGAAAAATACGACCATAGCCCCCGCTCGATTCATGAGCTGGGTGATGGCCAGTATCCAAATGGCTGTGGGAAGACCGCCGTATGTTTTTTTTATTTCTGAAAATACTTTTACCATATCCATTGCATCAGAGGTCCCATGTCACCAAATAGCAGCAATCGCAAACCTGCAGCAGCAATCATCACACCAGCGGTCAATGCGAGTGTACGCGATATCCATATCCAGTGTGATCCACGAATCAATTGCAGTATGAGAGCGATGTAGATTAGGTAGAATAGCGCATTCACGAGCGCATACCAACACATCACTGACAAAAAGTCGATATGAGCTGAGGCTGCCCACCACAGACATAGCAATCGACCAATGGTAAGTGAAAGGTGGAAGTAAAAATTCTGCTTTTCAGCCTTCAGCACGTAAAAAAGTGCGGACAGAGGCGAACTAATCATGCGAAAGAAGAAGTATAAAACCAATACCTCAGCCAGTGATCCAGCCGACTGCCAGCTGGTTCCAAAAACGAAAGCATATCCCCATTCGCCAAATACGAGCACGATGAACAGAAATACCAGGGAAATACCTAGAATATAGCGGTATAGTTGCAAGCTATGAGGGCGCAATGCTTCTGGCCGATCGCGCATAATTTCAGCCGCCTTTTGAGTGAAAACGGATGCGATTCCAGCGCCCATCAACCGAATCGGGATGTCGAGCAATACGAGCGCGTGCACATAGTATCCAAGATCGCTGAGAGCGTATCCATAGATTGGGAGCAGCGCTGGCGGCAAACCTGCAGAAAAAATGACCAGCACATTCGACCAGTGCACATAAGTGGGGTATCGCAAATAGGTCTTTGCCATATCAAGCATACCTTTATAATTCCATTGACGCCACCATCGAATTGAAGAGTCGGTGATCACAAAACGCAGGTAGAGGATGATGCGCAAGCAATGCTGCAATGCTGTAGTGATAATGAGGCCTACGGCATCTGGCCCGATCCAAAGACCATGACAGAGGTTGTAAGATCGTGATCCCACAGTGGCCGCCACAGAGGTCCACATTTGGTTTTTAAAGGATTTTACGCGAATAGCCCAGTCAGCAGTGATGCGATCCATGGCCATGAGCCAAGCAATAGGGGCCACAAGGTGAATATACCAGCCCAATTGTTGATGTCCAAGAACGTTCAAAGTCCATGAACCTAGAAAACACATCGTCAGTGCGAAAAGCAAACAAACAATTGAACTAACTGCGATGGTCATATGCAAGAGATGCTTAAATTTATCCTGCTCTTTAGGCAGCACAAAGGCTTGATTGTATCCAAATGAAGCAAGATTGCCCAGTGTGGCTGCATATACATTAAAGACACCAAACAGGCCGTAGTCTGCAGGTGAGTATATTTTAGAAAGCAAATAAAAAAACAGGAATTGTAGAACGATACTGATGCCAGACGAACTAAACATCCAGGCCGCATTTTGCACAAAGGATCCTTCTTTGAACAATTCACGGGAGATATGGGGCCATCGTTTGGTCAAGGCGCTGATGTCAATCAGATTGATTATGTTAATAAACTTGCGTGCAAGCGGGCGCATAAGGCCAAGTCTTTTCAATATTAGCGCGACATGATCACACGGTTGCAATATGGCACAAAGAAATGGCTAATGCTGCTATGCTTGCAGGGTTATGCGATGGTTTTTGCACATGCGCAATTTAATCCATCGACCATTGATGGCCTGCAATTGTGGTTGCGTGCGGATACAGGTGTAGTAATGAATGGCAATTTTGTGAGCCAATGGTCCGACCAAAGCGTTCAAGGCAGACATGCCACTTCTGATTTCGATGTGATCAGACCAACATTTACACCGAATGCCATCAACGGGTTGCCTGCAGTATCTTTTGATGGGGTAGATGATTTTTTACAGTTTGCAGAGATGGACGATGTGCGCACAGTATTTTGGATTTTGCGCGAAAATCCGCTTGCCAATGGCGCCCCACCTCGTCCTCTGCTGGGATGGAGTGGAGGATTGAATTTTTTACGTGGCGATAATCAACAAATTTGGAATGGGCAATTTGCTGCACCGCAAGTGTTCAATGGCACGACAAGGCTGAACGGAGCTGCCGTCAACGGGGCAAATACACTGCTCAACGATGGTTTTAATTTGGTAAGCTTACGCACGACGGGTAATGTGCAAGCAAGTCATCTGACGATGGAATTGAATATCTATGGACGCACCTGGTGGGGTGAAATGGCCGAACTGCTTATTTATAATGAACCATTGAGTGATGAACAAATCGTAGAGGTGGAGAATTATTTGCGAGCGCGCTATGTGCCGATCTATAATCCCATTTCAGACATAGCTATGGGAGCATCCCTTTGTGACACCACCTTATGTGTGCCTGCAGCTTTCCAGCATGTGGTATGGAATAACTCCATAGAGAGCCACTGTCTGAGCGTTGGTCAATCGGGCAACTACACCGTTTCATTTGAAGATGCTTTGGGCAGAAACTACAATGATACTATTCATGTGCAATTTGAGATTGATGATGCAGTGATCAATGATACATTTTGTGCAGGGTCAAATTACGTTTGGCCGATAGCCGAATCATCATTCGGTTTGAATTGGGATGGAGCGGATATTGAAATGATTGACACCAACGAAGAAGGGCCCCATACATTGATTGTCACTGACGCCAATCAATGCAGTAAAACGCTTCAATTTGATCTGACAGTGGATTTATTTGCACAATCCTATTCCATCGCTCAGCAACCAGTTTACTGCACTGGTGCGTTGTTACAGATAGTCCCCACTTTGCCGAGTCAAACGGAGGTTGTTTGGAACGGGGAGTTGATGCAGCCCAATCTGGAGTTGCTTTCCAGCGGCCTATATACTGTTCAAGCAATCAATCCGTTGGGATGTATTTTGCGCGATACCTTGTTAGTTGAGTTGGCTGGCACGGCCTCGGGCATTGAATTGAGCAATGAAGGAGCTTGTGCAGGGTCCTCAGTGGCACTCAATGCGGTTGTCGCAAGTGGAACGGATTTAATAAGCGGCACTTGGGAGTTTGGTGATCAAAACAGTGCGCAAGCTATATCGGTGAGTCACTCATACGCTGCTCCAGGTAACTACACGCTTACATTCACTGGAATCAATCAGTCGGGTTGTACGTCATTTGCTAGCATGGATTTGTTGATTCATGCCCAGCCTCAAGTTGGTTTTGAGGTAATCGGACAATGTGTAAATGCGCCAATACAATTAAATGCTATCGCGAATTCATTGGATGGTGAGATTAATCAATATGAGTGGCTAGTAGATGGTGTTTTTTTACAAGGGCCATCGCAACAGGTTGTGCTGGACATGGTTGGATTCAATAATATTATAGTTTCTGCCACTACAGAATATGGTTGTCAGGCGGAGTGGAGTGAATTGCATCAGATGTACGCTGAGCCCTCAGTGCAAGTTTCTTCGGATACAGTCTGCCTTGGAGCCCTTTCCCAATTTACGTGGCAGTTGATCAGTTCAGGTACAGCTCAAAACAATGTGAGCACAGCGTGGGAGTTTGGAGACGGGACGGGCTCTATACAAGCGCAACCATTTCATTATTATCCTTATGCTGGAAACTATTCGGCCAATGTAATTACTGTCAATTCCGCTCTATGTCGCGACACCACTCATATTGCGGCGGTTGTCTTTGGATTGCCAGAGGCAGATTATCTGCTATCGAATTTTTGTGTTGGGGAGCCAAATGCGCTAATAGACATGTCAACAGAAGCGGAAGGAGATCCGATTGTAGCATGGTCTTGGACGGCTGACGGGGAATCGAATTATGCGGGCGCCCAACCGATTTTGACATTTGAAGACCAAGGATTGCATCCGGTGAATTTACAGGTGACCTCTCAACATGGTTGTGTTTCAGAGGTCATGCAACAGATACCAGTTTGGCCGGTGCCTGCGATTTCATTTGCTTGGGATCCGCTCATTGCTGGTGCACCTTGGAGTGTGCCATTTGAAGCTACGTCTGATATGAACGTAGAATTTCAATGGAATTTTGGTGATGGGTCCACTGGATTTGGCGCAACCACCGAACATATGTTCGCTATCAACAA
>JAIYCK010000052.1 GCA_027488055.1 Flavobacteriales bacterium
GAAAAAACCAAATAGCTACCGACGATGATAATGGCATAAATACTAGGTATCATCAGAATTCGAATGATGGGATTTTGGATGCCTTTGATGCGATGAAACAGCAGCCAAACCAATGAGCTAGGGATGAGTATCAAAAGAATGTAGGCTTTGATACTCAAGATGAAATAGGCAGCCACGAGCAATAGTATTACGTTGATCGTCCTGATACCAATGCGGTTGGCAATGCGATGCGTAAAAACAATAAAATAGCACGTGGCGGCAAGGGTAAAGCTGTCCTTGAGGATTCCGCTGCCCCAGAATACAACAGAAGGCATAAAGAGAATAGCCCATGCCAATATTCGATATTGCTGCGGAAAATAAAAAAGGAAAACACGGTACAAATACCACAGTGCGCCAAATGTGAAAATGGAGATGAAGGCTGTGGCAATGAAATAACTATGCCCAGCTAGTAATAAGAATGGGATGAGTATTTTGATCACAAAACGAGTAGAGCTCTCTCCAAACATGTACATCATTGGTTCACCTGTTTCTGAAGTGAAATAGCTTTTCATTTCCTGCGTGCCATCACCCCAAAGCACAGTTAGGAAAGCGTTGAAATCAGTCTGAAATAGCTTACAAAACGCCAATGAGCATTCGTAAAAACTGGTGGTGTCTCCTTGTTGATAGTAAAACACATAGATACAAGCGAACATGAATCCGCCAATTATTTTCGCGAACAAACCAGGCATGAAATACTGCATTTCAGGCTGCTTCGCAGCGGTATTTTTTACCTTATTGCGCGCTAACAAATACGTAACAAATAAGACAAATACAAATGCAGGATACTCCCACATTTCAATTGGAATTTTTCCATATGTATAAGTGTGTACGTTCAAAGAATATAGCGCCTATGTAAAGCAAAGGTAATCCATCTGCTCTTCGTCCAATTGCTTGAGGTAGGATGACAGAAATGGGTCATATTTCTTTATCTTGCGCCCTGCTTTGTGCGGCAATCGTTTGCTCGCTGAAGGCCAAACCCAAATAAGAAATTAGCTATTTAATCCAAATTCATATGTTTATTATTTCCGAAATTTTTCCTCAACACGGCGGCAGCTTAGAGGTTGCAGAACAAATGATCCTTCAAAGCAAAATGGGCGGCGCCGATGCGGTGAAAGTCCAATTGTATACAGCTACACAATTCGGAGCAGAAAGAGGATATTTGGAGCTTAATAAAGATGGACTAAAGAGATTGCGCGACTATGCAGATAAAGTGGGCATCAAATTGTTTGGCACGCCATTTACAATGGATCGCCTGGATTGGTGCTTGGAATTGGATTTGCCTTACCTCAAAGTAGCGGCTCGCATGCACAAAGAATTTCCAGAGTTGACGGCAGCCATCATGAGCCACAATAAGCCCACTTTTGTGAGTATTCCATCGGATACAAATCCGGATGAAATCATCAAGCATGATCACGCGATTTATCTCTACTGTGTTGTAAAGTATCCAACACGGGTGGATGAGTTCCAAATGCCCGATTTTCAAAATAGCATCTTCCACGGCATCAGTGATCATACGCTCGGCAATGCAGGTGCTCTCTATGCTTCAGCGCATGGTGCAAAATATTTGGAGAAGCATTTCACCTTGCGCAAGTCATTCCAATATGAGACAGAAAAAGCTCACTTGGGCAGCATGGACATGCAAGATCTAATTGAAATTAAGAACACGGCCTTTGAGTTTGAGCGCATCCGTAAGGTGTTAGGCCATGATAAGTGATCTCAAGCATACTATTCATAACTACTACAAGGCACGCAAAGCCTGGCGAAGGGCTGATATTAACGATGACTTGTATTTGGTAGCCTTGTGTTTTTTCGAAAACATGAGTTACCGATTATTTGAAGACGACAAGAACGACCGCTTGATCGGACTGCGTATGGCTTTTCGTTTGTTCAAGCGACTTGGGAAAGGCTCCGATGCGGGTGTTGTGCGAAAGGACGACAGTTCCAAATCCCTAATCGTTGGTGGCAACATGAAGCCAGCCGAAGAAATCATTCGCTATGTAGCCGGTAACAGCGATGACGCCATCCACACCTATTTGGGCAAGGATTTCATATCGGTTACTCCAAGCATGAAATGGAAAATCATGTGGGTGATGTTGCCTTTCATGCTGCGTCAATCGATCGCCTGCTTATACAAGCCCAATCGGATCAATTTGGCTTTGGCTACGCATGAGCTATTTGAAATAGCTTATATCATTTGGTACATGAAAAGTCATGGTTTAGACACTTTGTATGATTGGATACCGTATGAGAAGGACAGTAATTTTTTGTCTTTTACAGCCATGGAAAGGGGAATTGTAGTGACGAAAATTCCATCCTCAGGACCTTTGGTGACCCACAATCGATTCATGTTGGCTCAGCGTGTGGCACTTAGTACACCGTACCATTTGGATGAGGTGCAGAAGTTCAAGGAGACCATTCGCGTGCAGCAGTGTTTGATGTGGCCACCAGCCAGTGCCATGGATTTCGTGGACTATTACAAGGATAAGCCAATACAAGAGGCTAAAACGATCGGCTTTTTTAGCCATGCCTCATGGATTCGCAAAGCACAAGGTCATGCAGAGCATGGACGCAATGTGGCAAAAGCAGAAGAAATTATTTTGGGTTATCTACACAGATTCACGAAGGATAATCCAGAATATAAGATCGTCATTTTTCCGCATCCTCGTGAAAAAAGACCAGATATAGTGGAACGCACGAAGGCTTTCTATAGACTGTGCCTTGGGGATGCTACTTTCGAAATGCTCTCCAACGAGGAGCCTACCATTGCCAATTTCCACAGAGCGTCCATTGGTATCGGTGCTTTTAGTTCCATATTCTATGACCGCATGTATTGTGGGTTCAAGGTGTTGATAGGCAACATCGGCTTCTCAGATTTTCCAATGAGAGGAGCAAGTCTGAACAATGTGTGCTTCGAATCCTATGAGGAAATGGTGCAATTGATTCGCGAAAATGAGTTGCTCTCAGAAAGAGATTTTTTTGACAAACATGATATGAGCGGTTATACGCGTTGGGATCGTCCTCAAATCATCAATAACAACTAACATGAATGTCCTCATTGTCAACTTCGATTTTCCTCCAAACGATGGAATTGGGGGTCGTCGTTGGGCTAAGTTGGCCAAGGCATTGGCTGCTCAAGGACATGGAGTGTGGGTCATCAAAGCGGATCCATTGCCAGGTAAGGCGCAAAGTCCGTGGACCAGTGATGTGCAACATCCGAATATTCACATTCAAAGTGTAGCTCGAGCGTATCCTTTGGTCATGCAGCAACCTGTTAAAAATGTCTGGGACAAATTGGCTTACCGATGGGCCAAAATGCAATTGGAGCGCTCATTCAAAGGCACCATTTACGACATTTCATTGGGCTGGTCAAGGTCCATGATGCAGGCATTGGAAGCTACCTGCAAAAGGAATAACATACATTGGATACTGGCCACTGGGGCACCGTGGAATATGTTGTATGATCTGGCAAACAAGGTCTCAACAGATGAGAACCTGAAACTATTGGTAGATTTCCGAGATCCGTGGATCAATGCGCGCAATTATGGTATGGCCAACCTGTCGAGCCAAAGACTCGCTTGGGAGAAGCACAAACAATTGAAGGTGTTGAACGAAGCTTCGGTAGTTGTTTCTCCTTACCCGCACCTCACTGCTGCATTGCGCGCATTTGCTCCAGAATCCAAAGCTAACTTTGAGGTGCTTACTCATTTTTACGATAAAGATGATCTGCCTTTTTCCAAACCGAATGAACATTCGGACGAAATTCGAATTGTATATGGCGGCGAAATGTATGTGGAATGTGAACCTCAATTGCAATGGCTGAGCAAGATGCTCACAAGGCTCCGTTCAGAATGTTCCGAGGTTTATCAGCGCCTGCGATTTGATTTTTATTCTCCAGCCGATAGAAGTGAGCTTTTTTCAGAGCATCCCGGCGTTCGTTTCCATGCGCCAATTGGGAAAAAAATATTTTTGGAGTTTCAACAAGCAGATGGCCTTTTATTGCTACTCACAGAAGCCAAGCGCGACGATCTGACCACCAAGTTTTTTGAATATTTACCTTTTCATAAACCACTTCTCGCAATGGGTTCGAATGGCGCAGTATCCGATTTTGTCAACACGCATACATTGGGCCATCGGTGGTCGGAGGAATTGACAATCGTTCAATGGTCTGAGCAATTGAACCAGTTAAAATCGTATGTGAGAAAGGACGATTTGCATCTGGAGAATTATGAGTTGGAGCAAGTGGCCTTACAATTAACGGCAATGATTCAATGAAAATCATATACTACAGCGCACATCCCAATATCAATATGGCTGCCCCGAGCGGCCCTGGGACCCATATACGCGAAGTGGTCAATGCCTTGCGCGCAAAGGAGTGTGAGGTAATTACACTCATTGCTGGTGGTGAAACACTGGCGCAACAACATGGCCAAATTGTATATGCCAAACGAACTTGGAAGCGTTGGATACCCTCTTGGGTGTGGCAAACACTCAAGGATTTTAAGTTAATGTCCAAGGACCGTGAAATGGGCCAGCAATTGCGCGAACTCATT
This sequence comes from Flavobacteriales bacterium, assembly GCA_027488055.1. Lineage (GTDB taxonomy): Bacteria > Bacteroidota > Bacteroidia > Flavobacteriales_D > Sanyastnellaceae > CANHSF01. Next base: position 4,590 of record JAIYCK010000052.1, read on the forward strand.
GCCGCCCACAAGCCAGATGCCGTCTATGAACGCGCAGCTTATCTCATGGAAAGTGGATCGAAAATTTGCCGATCCATGGGTGTTCGACATTTAGTCGAGTTGAACGCACCATACCCCGAAGAAAAGGTCCAAATGGAGGGCAGGAGTTTATTCATTCGTCGATCTCAGAGGGTAGAGAAGCAATTGGTGTTGAATGCGCATGCGGTGTTCACCGTTTCTTCCGCGATGAAATCGTATTTGGAAAAGGGTGTAGGCAAGGATTTATCCAATATAGTGGTGGTGCCCAACGCGGTCAACGTGGAATGGATCAATTCCAAAAGCGATCAAGCAATGGCTGTGCGCGATGAACTGCAAATCGATAAACAGAGCTTGGTGATTGGTTTTGTAGGTTCTATTTTTCCATATCATGGAGTAGATCGAATGATACAAGCAGCGGCAGAACTGAAAAAGAGTGGTAACCATCGGTTCACAATGTGTGTGGTTGGCGGCGGTGAAATTTTACCCGCACTGAAGAAAATGGCAGTGGAAATGGGCGTAGCGGATGCTTTTGTGTTTACAGGCAATGTGCCACATCAGAAGGTTCAGAGTTTGATTCATATGATGGATGTATGTGTGATGCCAAGAAGCAATTGGTATGGCTCGCCCGTAAAAATATTTGAATACGGAGCATTGGGGAAATGCATCGTAGGCCCCAATGTTGTTCCAGTCCGAGATGTCATGACCCACGAAGTTGATGGATTGCTGATCGAGGATACCCCAGACGCACTATCCAATGCACTTTTATATTTAGTTGAAAAACCAGAGAAGAAACAAAAGATGGCTTTGCATTTTCAGCAAAAGGTACATCAACAATACACTTGGGAACGAGTAGCGTCCACCATAATGGAAACAATACAATGAAAATATTATTGATTACAGATGGCATCGCTCCTTTTGTAGTGGGGGGAATGCAAAAACACAGTGCCAATTTGGTCAGAGAATTGGTTCAGTTGGGGCACCACGTCACTTTATTGCACTGTGTGCCGCACGGTGTGACGCTTCCCAATCGGGCCAGTGTGATCGAGTCGATGGCCTTGGATCCAAACAGCACACTCAAGACCATTTGTATCGCATTTCCAAAAGCAGGATTGTTTCCTGGTCATTATCTCAAAGAATCATATGTGTACAGCAAATATTGTTTCGATGCGGTGAAAGCTGACTTGACTTCATTTGATTTCATATACGCCAAAGGCTTTACAGCTTGGTATTTTCTTTTTCAGAAGTCAAAGGGTACGCAAATTCCACCTATTGGTGTCAAGTTTCATGGCTATGAGATGTTCCAGAAACCCCTCAATTGGCGTATGCGCCTGCAGCATTGGCTGCTCAAGAGTCCCGTGATTTGGAACAATCGTCAAGCAGATTTTGTATTTTCCTACGGTGGCAAAATCACTTCTTTGATAGAAGGAATAGGGGTCTCATCCAGCCGAATTATCAGCATCCCTACGGGCATTGATCCCTCTTGGATTGTCGATACATTCAAGGCGAGTGCAGCTGAAAAGCGCACCATATTGTTTGTGGGCAGATACGAAAGACGCAAAGGCATTGAAGAGTTACACGCAGTAATACCAGGACTTTTGCAGAATCCGAAGGTCCATTTTGAACTCATTGGCCCCATTCCTCACAGCAAACGTTTGAAGCACGATCGTGTGACCTATCATGGGCAACTCACCAATGCAGCAGAGATCAAAGCAGTGATGGACCAGTGCCAAATTTTGGTAACCCCCTCACATTCGGAAGGAATGCCCAATGTCATCATGGAGGGTATGTCCCGTGGTTTGGCTGTTGTGGCCACCGATGTTGGCGCAGTAGCCGCAGTGGTTGATGCGAGCAATGGTGTTTTGATTTCCGAAATTAATCAAGAGGCATTGGATAAGGCATTGAATCAAATCATCAATGTGTCAGAGACCGAGCTAGATGATTTGAGGCGAAGATCATTGTCCAAAGTGAATGAATTCGTTTGGAGCAAAATTGGTCAAGTGGTTGCCAAGGAAATAGGCGAAAGAGTAGGCGCTCAATGATGTAAATTCGCATCCGCACAACCAAGCATTTGTTTTGACCAAAACCAATCATACTGTCTTTTTTCCAGGCCTCAATAGCCTGCGCTTTTTCGCAGCCTTTGCGGTTTTGCTTACACACGTAGAGTTTACCAAAAAGCTATTGGGACATGGCGAGGGCCTGTGGGTTGACTTTCACCAGCGTGGCGCTGTGACAGCTTTCCATGCGTGCCTGCAAGGTAAAATGTCATGGATAGCACCTCTATTGACTATGCTGGGCGAATTGGGAGTGGTGTTTTTTTTCGTCCTAAGTGGTTTCTTGATTACCTATCTCTTGCTTAAAGAGCGTGATGTAAAAGGCAAAATCAGTGTAGGCAAATTTTATGCGCGTCGTTTGTTACGCATCTGGCCCTTGTATCTTCTAGTAGTTGTGTTGGGCTTTTTTGTGTTACCACGGCTTGAGGCTTTCGAGATATTCCAGCAGCAGCGCTACCTCTGGTATGGTTTCTGGGCTCAGTTTGTGCTGTATGTAGCGATGCTTCCCAACCTGTCTTTTGCGCATTTCAATATCGCCATTCCCAATATCGGGCAAGCGTGGAGCATTGGTGTAGAAGAGCAATTTTATTTGATATGGCCGTGGTTGGTGAGTTGGTTCAAAAATGTAGGAAGCATGGTTGTGTTTTTTGTGGCCTGCTTAATTGGTCTCAAAGTCATCGTGAGTGTATGTCCTGACGGGATCTTCGAATGGCTTCCTACGGTCAAAAGATTTTTGGGAATGACCAAAATGGAATGCATGGCCATTGGAGCTTACGGTGCTTTTGCGGTATATCATCAGCGACAGCGATTCATGGACTTGATCTATCGTCCTTGGGTGCAAATTGCAGCGGTAGCGGCCATTGTGCCCATTGTGTATTTCACTCCGATTGCATTGATGCCTTTGATGCATCTCTATGTGAGTGTCGTATTTCTGATCATAATTCTCAATGTGGCCACCAATCCAAACTCAATACTCAAGCTGCGCTTCCAATGGCTGGATTTTCTTGGGCGTATTTCCTACGGGATCTACATGTACCACATGATGATCATTACGCTCGTCATCTATTTGGTAAAAGGAAGGATCAAAGGATTTGAGCAGCTGACTGCTTGGGAGAATATTTTGGTTTACACGATATCCACTGGACTCACTATCTTAGTGGCTTCATTGAGCTACAGGTATTTTGAAACACCTTGGATGAAAATGAAAGATCGCTTCACTACCATTGTGAGCGGTGAGGCAGCACGCAACAACAAAGGCAACAATCATGTTTAAGAATTTTTCGGTTATAGCCATATTTGTGAGCCTGTATTCATTCTCCTACGTGTTTTTCAAACAGCCGTTCGAGTTTTACTTGAGCTATGCTATCTTTTTGATGTACTTCCCTTTCTTCTTCGCGAAGTTTGGTATTCCGAAACGTCCGGTTTTCATCTTTATCCCATTGTTCTTTTCGGGAATGCTCTACGTGCAAATGGGGATGAACACCAGTCAGCAGTTTTTCAAGATCTTCATTGGATTTTTTGCGTCGGTTTTGTTTTATCATTTTGTTATACAGGCCTATAGCTTCGACTTGAAGAAGTTGTTTGGTTATTATATGAAATCGGCTGTGATCATAGCGGGTATCGGCCTTTTTCAGTTGATCAGTTATTTGGTGGGCTTCGGACCGGGCTATAATTTCAATTGGTTCTTTAACAAGTGGGGTGTTATTCCTGGAGGTCTAGGTCTGCGGATTAATTCTGTCTTTTCCGAACCGGCATATTATGCGGCAGCCATGGCGCCTGCCTTTTTTGTTGCCATCTACAATTTCACCAACCGCGATACTCTCTGGGTAACCCGCAAGCAAAGTGCGCTCATTGCATTAGTCTATTTGCTAACTTATTCGAGCTTGGGCATCTTAGGGGTCATGCTTACGTTGGTGTTTTTGCTTCTCAATATGGGGTTCGTGCGGTATGGTTTGGCTATCATACCCATACTTATTTTTGGTACGCAATGGGCATATGTCAACGTACCAGAGTTCCGTGATCGCATCGATGGAACCAATGAGCTCGTAGAAACTCAAAATATCTACTCTTACGATGTACACGGTTCGAGTTTCGTATTGTACAACAATAGTCACGTCGCGTGGGAAAATTTCATTCGAAATCCCATTTTGGGAACGGGTCTAGGTTCGCACGCAACGGCTTTTGAAAAATACTCTTTTACCAATCTGGATGGAGCCGTGCAGATTGACTTCAATAGCCAAGATGCCAACTCGCTTTTTTTGCGATTGATGAGTGAAACGGGGATTTACGGGCTGGGTTTGATGCTGTATCTCTTGTTTAGGTGCTGGATTTTTAGCCCCAAATCCTTTGAGCGCGAGAATTGGGTTATTTCCAATGGCTTGGTGATCATTATCGTTATCTATCTCGTAAGGCAAGGCCACTACTTCTACAATGGGTTTCCGTTTTTCCTATGGCTATACTATTATAATTTTGAAATAAATGCAGCACAACGAAAAGCTGCTGAAGAGGCCATAAATAGCCAAAACAAATCCAATGTCAACCCCATGGCGCTCAGCAATGCCTGAGTGCTGGAAAAGGTCAGAGATCCTTATACGTCTGTATAGCCGCTTGCCATCTCTTGAGGTCCCATTTACCAAGAGCAAATTTGATTTGCCCCAATGACCAATTCAACTCAATATTTCTGCGTAGGATAAGATGTGTGTCCATCGGTCTGTTTTGTGGACCTGGAAAGGTTGTAAAATGATATGAATAGTGCTCCTGGATGAGTTTTTTGCCAAATGAGTTTATACTGAAATTGGTGTTGTTTGGTGAGCAAAAGGCAGTGATCGGTGCGTTCAATCGTTCGGCGAGCCAAGCTTTTGAATCTACTATTTCATGGATGGTTTGTGCTTCAGTCATGTGCGCGGCAAGGTCGTGTGTAGAGCTATGACTTCCGATGCGATGCCCCATGCTACGCATGGCCAAAAGTTCAGCTATTTGGAGTGCTTCGAAATCAACTGGCTTATTTTCAAAAGAGCTGTCCACAATGGGTCGAATATGCTCCAGATAATAGGATTTGGGATTGACACTTTCTACAAAGGCAGGGACAACGAAAAAGTAAGCGTGTATCCCTTTTCTATGCAATAGTTCAGCCGCCGCATAATTATTGCGGATACCATCGTCAAACGTAAAGAGCACATAAGGTCCACTTTTCAATTCTCCGGCACAATAGCGCTCGAAATCATCAGGCGAAAGAATCGTGAATTCCCGCTTGAGCCAATTGATTGTTTTTTCCAATTGGGGTAGAAAGGCATGCGGGGTAGAATGCAAACAAAGTACGATGCACTCTTCAGGGTCATACCCAAAACCTCCCCATGCATATTCGGCAGTTCCCATTAGCCACTTGATGGCTTGTGTTATTTTTTTGCGCATTACCAAGTATCAATATCGGCTCTGAAAATTTCCCAGGCTCCCCAATCGTCAATTTGATCTGCGATTGGACCTTTCGCTATGAAGTGTATCTTTTTCTCAATCTGGCGAAATCCAAAGGTTTGCACAATTTGGTTGAAGTCCTTGGAAAGAGGATTGATGGCGATGCTTACAAAACTGAAATTGGCTGACTTATTTATTTGTTTCAATAGTCCTTCAAAGGCTTCGCGTAACAGGCCCAAATCATCATTAGAGCGGACAACTTTGCCAATGATCAACTCCTTTAGGATTTTTTTTCTGCGCTGCGCTTTCATTTCGAATAGCACCGTGCCTAGTTCATTTTCGTAAGTGTAGCGGTAATAATGTCCTTTCTGATATGCGAAGCGATATTCGTCGTATCCCGCAGTCTGCGCTACGGAGCTATGCGTGGTTGGGCCCTTCAGCGTGGTAGGCACTCTTTTGCCAAGGGCCACTTCCAAACTTTTTTCGGGATTGCTGATAGCTGCCAACAGAGGGCGCATGGGTTTGATGTGCCACTGTAAATCAAAGGGGTTATGCCACTTATTTTTCATAAATGCCCCAAACGACATTTCGACTGGGAATCCGATGAGCAAGTCATGAGGCATATGAGCTTCTTCGGTGTGGATATAATTCAACATTTTTCCAAATAGGCCTTTCCCACGGTAATCGGGATGCACAAGGGAGTTGCCGCTCTGGTAGGCATGGGTGAGCTTCCCGCCAAGATCCATAGGCCAGTGAAAGAATGATTGAAAGCCAATCACCTTGTCTCCGTCTGTGGCTGCAATGCGTATACCGTCGCTCTCCTGAAAGGGGTGCTCGTAAAACTGCTCAAAAAAAGCATCAAAGTCCTCCGCGTCGGTGCCATATTCCATTTGAAACAACTCAATCACCTGCTGACGCATCCATATTTCATACTTTTGGATCTTCATTGTTCTAAAATAGTATTTCGAGTGCGAATATGAAGAGAATTCTGGTATTGTACCGTGAATTGGCAGGTTACTTTGTGACTTGCCTCAATGAATTATGCGAACAGCATGATTTAATGGCGGATGTGGTGGCCTATCCCGTCCACAAGGATGCGCCATTCGATTTCGTATTTTCTTCCCGAATTCAGTGCTTTGATCGCAGCACAATGACCTCGCACACCCTCCATGAAATGGCCACGAACGGATCATATAGCATGATTTTTTGCGGCGGTTGGGGAGACAAGCTCTACTTATCGGTGGTGGCGAAGAATAGACAGATTCCATCTTTATTGGGTTTCGACAATCAATGGAGTGGCACTTTGCGTCAACGCGCGGCATGCTTGTATGCTCGGCTCAAAATCACACCGCTTTTTGACATGGCTTTTGTACCAGGACCTGAACAAGCGCTCTTTGCACGCAAAATGGGTTTTCATAAAATTGTACAAGGTGCTTACTCATGTGACGTGGATCGTTTTTCCACGATTCAACGCAGTCGGTCGAATGACTTTTGGAACATGGATCGAAAGACACTCTTTTTTGTAGGCAGATACGCCGATGCAAAATTTATTGATGAACTGCAAGATGTGTTCATCGAATTGAGCGATTCAGCAGGAAAGCATTGGAGATTGGTCTGCGCGGGCACTGGACCTTTGTGGGAATCCCGCCGCATACATAATTCAATTGAACACCTGGGCTTCATGCAGCCAGAAGTGTTGCTTAAAAGCATGGAACAAGCGCATGGTTTTGTATTGCCAAGTACATTCGAACCCTGGGGAGTGGTGGTGCATGAGTTTGCGACAGCCGGCGTGCCGCTAGTGCTTTCGAGCGCAGTGGGCGCTCGTACCGCTTTCATTGAGAATGGAAGAAATGGATTTGTGTTTCAGTCGGGTCATCGCGACGCGCTAAAATCGGCCTTGACGTCATTGATGTCATCGGGACCTGAGCAACTGATGCAAATGAGTAAACATAGTAGTTATCTTGCACACAAGATTACACCTCAAACGTGGAGCAATTCATTGATACAACTTCTTACGCCTTGACATGCAAACAATATTGATCACTGGTGGGGCTGGTTTTATAGCAGGCGCAATGGCCAAAAGGTTGGCGCTGGATCCAACGAATCGGATTGTGATCGTGGACAATTTGATATCTGGAGATAAACGCAACTTGCCACCCAACCTTCACCAGAATGTGGTTTTTCTCAATGCCGATGTCAACGAGGAAGCATTGATTCGACCGCTCTTCGAAGCCTATTCTTTTGATGCGGTATTTCACTACGCCGCGCTGGTAGGTGTTCAACGCACGCTGATGAACCCAGTTGCTGTATTGCGCGACATCGATGGAATTCGCAATATTTTGAATCTATCTGTGCAGTTTGGCGTGAAGCGGGTTTTTTACAGCAGCAGCAGTGAGGTATATGGCGAACCAGTAACTGTGCCTCAGCACGAACATACGACTCCGCTCAATTCACGATTGCCTTATGCAATTGTAAAGAATTTGGGAGAGGCATTTCTTCGTTCATATCAGCAGGAATACGGATTGAACTATACCATTTTTCGTTTTTTCAATACCTATGGGCCAGGACAATCTGTAGACTTTGTAATGTCCCGATTTCTTGAAATGGCTCGCAATGGAAAAGACATCACCATTTACGGTGATGGTCAGCAAACTCGCACATTTTGTTACATCGAGGATAACATTGATGTGACCATCAAGATATACAAAGAAGGCCACTTTCTCAATGATGTCGTCAACATTGGGTCGGATCAAGAAATGACCATATTGAGCCTGGCTCAAAAAATAGTTGATGTAACAGGATCATCATCAAAAATCATACATCTGCCCGCACTTCCAGAGGGGGATATGACACGTCGTAAACCCGACATTGGTAAAATGATAAGCCTCATGGATCGGCCTCTAACGTCTCTGGATGATGGAATTCTACAACTCATAAAATCGGCTCAAGTATGTGCGGAATAAATGGAGTAATCCGTCCGGCATCTCAAGAGAATGCCAAGAGCTATGTCAAGGCGATGAATGGTGCCATGGCGCACCGAGGTCCAGATGCAGAGGGTATTTGGTCAAATGAATCCATTGTGCTCGGACACAGAAGGCTCTCCATCATCGATACTTCTGCTGCAGGCAATCAACCATTCGTCAGTCAGGATGGCAATTTGGTCATTGCCTTCAACGGAGAGATTTATAATTATTTGGAGTTGCGCAATGAACTCCAAGGTTTCCACTCCTTTAGCACAGAAACAGATACAGAGGTGCTTTTAGCTGCATATGAGAAGTGGGGCATTCAAATGACCGAACGTTTGTTCGGTATGTTTGCTTTTGTGATTCACGACCTGCGAAGCGATGAGACCCATGTCGTGCGCGATCGCATGGGTGTAAAGCCTTTGTACTATTTTCCATCCAACCACGGACTGTTTTTTGCATCTGAAGTGCGCAGTCTGCTCAGCACAGGTTGTGTGCCGAGAACAATAGATCCACAGGGTTTACGAGAGTATTTGAAGTATCAAACGGTTCATGCGCCTCGCACTATCTTGGAAGGAGTTAAAATGTTGGAAGCGGGTCATCGTTTGCATTTTAAGGGCAACCTCATGCAGTCCATATGTTATTGGAATGCGAAGAATCCTCCTTTGCAACAAGTGGATAATTTGAGTCGAAAAGAGATATTAGCTGGAGTATATCAACGTTTGCAGCGATCGGTGGAAATGCGCATGCGCGCTGACGTGCCGTTTGGTGCGTTCTTGTCTGGAGGCATTGACAGCAGTGCGATTGTAGGGCTCATGGCAACAAGTTCAAAACAGCCAATCAAAACCTTCAGTGTGACGTTCAATGAGAAACAATGGGATGAAAGCACCTACAGCAATCTCATAGCAAAGCGATACCAAACCGATCACTGCGAGATACGTTTGAGTGCCACGCATTTTATGCAGCAAGTGCCTCAAGCAGTGGCAGCGATGGATCATCCTAGCGGCGATGGTCCCAACACCTATGTCGTTTCACAAGTTACGCGCGAAGCAGGTGTTAAAATGGCCTTGAGCGGTATTGGAGGGGATGAGTTATTTGCTGGTTATGATGTTTTTCTTCGATTGGATCGATTACAAAAACAACGTCACATCAGTAAGATACCACGCGGGATGAGGGCATTCATAGGCAAGTGCTATCAACTTTACAAATCATCTGCTGCTTCCGAAAAAATTGCCTCTACCTTGGCCACACCGCACATGGAATGGCATGAGGTATATCCGCTCGTGCGTGCTATACATAGCGATAGACAAATTGATAAATACCTTGCCCAACCCATACAAGATCCTTTGTGGGTGAATCAATTGTGTGTGGATATTGAGAGTACGAACATGCCCTTTTTGTCCAAAATTTCCTTGGCTGAATCCAATTCATATTTACAGAATGTGTTGCTGCGCGACAGCGACCAGATGAGCATGGCGCATGCCTTAGAAGTGCGCGAACCCTTTCTCGATCATGATCTGATAGAATGGGTGTTGGCCGTATCGGACGTCCAGAAATATCCGCATTTTCCAAAGCAACTCTTGGTGGAGGCAATGGGTGATTTATTGCCGCCAGAGATTGTGCATCGTCCCAAGATGGGCTTTACTTTTCCTTGGGATCAGTGGATGAAACACGAATTGAAATCCTATTGCATAGAGGGTCTGCAGGCCCTGCAACGCCATCCACTTATCAATGGATTGGAGATTGAAAAATCATGGCAGGATTTTTTGCAAGGAAGCACCCGAATTACCTGGTCGCGGATATGGCCATTGGTAGTGCTTGGCCAATGGATGAAGATCAATCAAATTGAAGGAACATGACCAAAGTGATGGTATTTAGCGATTGGTTTGCTCCGGGCTACAAGGCCGGTGGTCCCATTCAATCATTGGTCAACCTGACGAGAAGCCTCGATCAAGTGCAGTTCTTTGTGGTGACCTCAGATACGGATCATCATTCCACTGAACCTTACATAAATCTGGACAGCAACACGTGGGTGCGCTTCGAAAAGCACATCCAGGTTATGTATTTGACGAAGGATCGAATCAACAAAGGAGTTTTTAAAAATTTGTTGCTGGAAATTCAACCGAATACAGTCTATCTCAACAGCATGTTTTCGCCGCGGTTTACAATTACGCCGCTGATTGCCTTGCGAGCGATGGATTGGAAGGGTAAAGTTGTAGTTGCGCCTCGAGGGATGCTCAAGCCAAGTGCGTTGGCAGAGAAGGCCTGGAAAAAGAAATTGTTTTTGATAATCGCACGTTGGAAAGGCTATTACAAATATGTAAGATGGCATGCTACCAACGAGGCGGAAGTCTTAGAAATAAGAAAACATTTTGGAAACGACTCCGTCACCGTGATCGCAGACAATCTGCCGGCGTTACCGCAATTAGATGCACCGGTGTCTCAAAAGAGAGCGGGGCACCTTCGTCTGATTTGTGTGGCTAGGATAAGTCCCGAAAAGGGAATTGAAGAAGCTTTGCGATTTTTGATGGGTTTCGATTGGAATGGAAGCGTGCACATTGATTTTATCGGCGCTAAACAAAATGAGTCTTTTCTCAAGAAGTGCGAGGCCATAGCCTCTCAATTGCAAGGAGTGCAGATACAATTTGTGGGTGAGGAGTCTCCGTCGCAATTGGAAATGAGATGGAAGGAGTATGATGGCATGTATTTGCCCACTCGAGGCGAGAATTTCGGACATGCCATAGCGGAAAGCTTGAATCATGGAGTCCCCGTTGTGATAAGCAATCGAACGCCATGGAAGGATTTGGAGCAAAAGGGTGTAGGTTGGAATCTGCCATTGGAAATAGAGGCATTTCAACCCATACTTAAACGATTGGTAGACATGGATCAAGAGGAGCATCAACGTATGTGCAATGAGGCGTGGAAATATGCCTGTGATCTGCATCAGGAAACAAATCGCTATCGAGCGTCCGAACAGCTGTTTTTGTGACCGCTTAATTCTTTTAGTATTATTTTAAAGTGAATTTGATGAACTGCCACATTGAAATGATCGGCATGGTGTTACTTTGCTTAAAATTTCGGCTATGAACATAGTGGTATTATCGCGCGACAAGGAATTGTATAGCACAAGTAGATTAGTGGAAGCGGGCGAAAAGCGTGGACACAAAGTGCGAGTCATTGATCCTTTGAAGTGCAATCTGGTCATTGAAAAAAGAAATCCAAAGATCATTTACAACGGGGAATTGCTCACGGATATACAAGCCGTCATTCCGCGGATTGGTGCTTCTGTGACCTTCTATGGAACGGCTGTTGTGCGACAGTTTGAAATGATGCATGTGTTCACTGCGGTCGAATCACAAGCGTTGGTGCGTTCACGCGACAAACTGCGTAGTTTACAGATTTTATCACGCGCTGGCCTGGGTTTGCCAAAAACCGTATTTTCCAATTATAGCAAAGATGTCGAGCGCATTGTGGACGAGGTAGGTGGAGCTCCTTTGATCATAAAACTCCTCGAAGGAACGCAAGGATTGGGTGTGGTATTGGCCGACAATCACAAGTCAGCTGTCAGCGTGATCGAGGCATTCAATGGCTTGAAGGCACGTGTAATTGTTCAAGAATTTGTATCCGAAGCAAAAGGTGCTGATATCAGAGCTTTCGTGGTCGATGGCCATGTGATTGGAGCCATGAAGCGACAAGCTAAAGAAGGCGAATTCAGGAGCAATTTGCACCGCGGCGGAACGGCAGAGGTGATTGAATTGACACCAGAGGAGGAAATCGCAGCCATCAAAGCGGCCAATGCATTGAAGTTGGGAATTGCGGGTGTGGATATGCTTCAAAGCGAGCGTGGCCCACTTATCATCGAGGTCAATTCCTCACCGGGCTTAGAAGGGATCGAGCGCGCCACGGGTAAGGACATAGCCGCACAGATCATCAAGTATCTTGAAAAGAACGTATAAAAGTTAGAGGGCTGCTTTTGGGGAAGAGTGTTCTCTTCACCTTGACTTTCAAATGTCCAAGCTTTATTTGTATGCGACCCGTTGCGACCATTTTTGCGCGGGACGTTCAATCCATCTATAAAACAAATAGGCACAGCCGACAGCTACACTTACACCGACCAACACAACAGCTATTTTAGCTCCAGCACCCGATACTTTATGCGACAAGACATTGACCACCGCGCCACCTGTAAGGGTATGCACCAAATAAAGTGAATAGGAAATCGATCCGAAAAAATCGGTCACTTTCGAACGAAATGTAGGGATCATCCAAATAACACTCAAAGTGAAAAACGCGGCCATAAAATGATCAAATCCCATTTTATGCCACACCAGAATCAAACACAATGCAGTGGCCAGAATGTATTCTCGCAATAACATCCGATCTTGATATTTGAGTGCGAGTAATATGCCACACAGAAACAAAGGGCTCCAGTAGAGCAATTGACGGTCTCCCCACGGTAGGTAACTGGACAAGGCAAATAAGGCAAAGAATGCCCATCGGAAATACCAATGTGGCTTCAGGATCAAAGGCATCGACAGTGCAATCAGAATATAATATTGAAATTCGATAGCCAAGGTCCAAAACACTTCATTCAACCAACGTGCACCTTCAATGAAAGGAACGAGATAACCCACGTGCATGACCAAATCCCATGCGCCAGGCTTATAATCACTTGGGGTAGTGCCGGGTAGCCATTGACGCACGTAGACGTAGGCAAAGGCCATCAGCACAGCCACTAGATACGGAGGTTCGATGCGAAGGCAACGTTTCCATAAAAAGGTGCCCAATTTGTCGTAGCTATAAGCGGCCTTAATGAGGCTGAAGGGAATGACGATTCCGGATATAACAAAGAAAATTTGCACCCCGAGATCGCCTTTGCCAAATACGCCAATGACCGCAGGGTCATGAGCGAAATCAACTGTTTTCACTACAAAATGAAACAACACAACCATTAAGGCAGCGAGTCCTCTCAATCCAATTATTACTTCTATTTGATTGTTCTTGGATGTCATGGGTTGTTTCTGTATTTTTTCACATGGATGCGTGACACATCTACCATAAACTTTTTGTACAACGTCTTGCGTCCGATGAGAATATGGTAGCGCATGTCTGAACGATCTGTGAGCGTCACTTGTGAGTTTATTTTTTTTCCGCCGATTTGAATCGTCATGGGCACACAAAAACGCATCTCATTTTCGCCAAAACTGCTTCTCACCATCCGCTGGTGATAAACCTTGAAATGACGCACCAAGGTATGGCCTTCCACAAAGGAAAAATGTGCCTCCAATATCTTTCCCTCTGGACGATCGATTTCGTTGCAGTCGATGCAATGAATTGCGGTCCTAAAAGCTCCAGTATCCACCTTGGCTTCTATTGGAAGGTCTGATAAGTCTGGCAATTTGACATATTCACGTCGGCCAATGGTCGTCATGCTTATTGGGGCAATGAAGCCAATAATTTTTTGACCATTTCTGAGATGGCCTTTCCATCGGCCTTACCAGCCAAGGCTTTATTGGCCGCACCCATTGCTTTTCCCATGTCGCCAGGACCACTTGCGCCCACCTCAGCGAGAACGGCGCTCACAGCGGACTCAAGTTCCTCAGTACTCAATGCTTTGGGCAAATAAGCGCCGATGACCTCAGCTTGCTTGGCTTCCTCAGCGATCAGATCTTCTCTGTTTTGTTGCTTGTATATTTCGATCGACTCCATGCGCTGTTTGTACAGCTTGTTCAAGATGGCAATGGCTCTGGTGTCATCCACACTTCCGTCGCTTCCTTCCTTGGTCGCTTCCAACAGTAATTTGCTCTTGATGTCACGCAAGGCCATCAGTTTATCTTTTTCGCCGCTTTTCATAGCGGTCTTAATGTCTTCATTGATTTGTTCAGTCAATCCCATGGTTTTTTCTTTTAGATATAATTATCAAGGTTGCTAAGTTATGATTTTTCATAAAAAGTTGATACATGGATTGTTAATCTAGATTACTTTAGCCAAAAACCGAATGAAAATTCGGCAAATCAATTTTTCCAATGGCCAAAAAACCACCCCTTAACAGAAAGGAACAAGTGATGTTGACTGCTCTGCAATTGATTCAATCCAATGGTCTGCAAAGCGCGAGCATGGCAGATATTTCTGCAAAAAGCAACGTTGCTGTCGGCACCATTTATCATCATTTTGAAAGCCGAGAGGCGCTCATTGAGGCATTGCGCACGCAATTGGCGAATCAATTGGCCGAGGCATTAGCTGCTGGTTTGGCGGGTAAAGGCAGTCTCAAGGACAAGGTGATGGGGTTGTGGAACAATGCGCATGCGTTTTTTGTTAAAAATCCGCTTGCAGCGTCTTTCTTGGATCAATACTCGTCTTCTGCTATTGGAGCGTCAACTGCTGGAATGCTTAAAATCAAAGGGTTGACTTCGGTTCAAGAGTTTTTCAAAGAGGCGATCAAACAAGGTAAAGTTCGCAAAGTTGAACCAGAATGGTTGTTCGAATGGCTTTTGGCATCTGTCTTAACGACTGTTCGTGTCAGCAGCAATAAACAAATGACAGCCATCAGCAAAAAATCGGTTGAATCAGGCGCTGAAATGTGCTGGGCGGCATTCAAAGCCTAGCCTATTTTGTTGCAAAAACTGGACATAGAAAGGTACTTTGAGGCCGAAAAGACTGGTTCTTTTTGTTTGCTTTTCCTAGGTGCTTTGGCATGTGCAGTGGCGTGCATCTTGGGGCTCTGGCTCAAATCCAGATGGAGCATGGGCTTGGCAATGCCTCTGGTGTTGATAGGAATAGCGCAGCTAGCAGTCGGTGCGCATGTGATGCGGAGCGCCGACAAACTTCGAACCGATGCTGTGTATGCCTTCGATTTGGATCCCAATTACCTACGAAATCAAGAAGTGCCAAGAATGACAAGAGTGACGAAGAACTTTGTCTATTATACATATCTGGAAATCGGCATTTTTATCATGGGTGTCGTGATCATGTGGATCAGTCCATCGCTCAATGCAAACAATCTCTGGAATGGTCTTGCATGGGGAATGTGTATACAAGCATTCATTCTGCTGGTCTTTGATTTTTTAGCTGCAAAAAGAGCGGAAACGTATCTTGAATCAATTCAAAATTGGTTGCAGCGCTGAAAGAGCAGGTCTTTCCATGCGTATGGATCGATCATCCCAATCCTTATTTTTTGAACAACAGCACGCACTAAACGCCTCGACGTTGAACAGTTCAAATGAAAGAACCATCACAATCTGTGGTATTTTCTATCGAACCAAAGTCACAAATCCGCGCAATTCTTGCTCATCTGTCACACGACCCAACTCATCACGCAACTGCACTTTGATGAGATAGGGATAGGTGCCAGCCTCGGCATAATGCTCGCCATCTCTGCGTTGACCCATCCACTTGAAGTCGATGGCATCGGACTGGTAGAATACTTCGCCCCAACGATTGAACAAGGAAACCTCCAAACGTTCGATGTTGTCGCCACTTATTGACCAATAATCATTGATGCCGTCGCTATTAGGGGTAAAGCTATTCGGTACATAGATTACACCCGGACAAACGCTTTCAATGCCTTGCGTGAAAGTGCCTTCACAACCAAATGGGGTCGTAATTGTGACTGAATAGTATCCTTCGGCCGCGGCAAATATTTGTTGGGTTGTTTCTCCGGTGTTCCAAGCAAAAAAGGCATCCGGATTATCAGCCAAAAGCGTCACACCATATGGTGGGTAGGCCAAGCAAGCGACGATGGGCTCCGTTCCAAATGGATTGATTGGAAGCGGAAATACCGCGATTTCTGCAGATTGTGTGGTGAAACAAAAGTCATTGTCAATGGTAACCGTATAGACCCCGGGCTCGGTCACTTGAATCAAAGGAATCGTATCGCCTGTGCTCCAATTATAATGATAATCTCCGATGCCTGCATCCAAAGTGACGATGGTAGTGGCGCAAACAGATGTATCGCTCAAAGCGGGGCTCGTAGGATAATAATAGAAGATTACTTCACTTTCAGCTTGAGAAACGCAGCCATCTGGACTGGTGGCCGATACAGTGTAAACTCCAGACGCATCGACTTGTATGCTTGGTGTATCCAGGCCATTGCTCCACAAAATGGCATGCGTAGAAGGATGACCGCTGTCCAGGATCACTTCTTCATCTTCACACACTTCAATCAATGCAGGCAGTTCGATGTATTCAAAAAGTTGTTGCAGGAAAACAGTATCCTGTGCTGTGCAGCCAGCGCTGTTGGTCGCAACAACGATCAAATCTTGACTGGTATCGGTCGTTACAGTTGTGGATGGCAAAGTTGCATTAGCTACAAGAAATGCTGGTGTCCAAGCCCATGTTAGTTGACTGTTGACGCTGGATACCGCCGTCACTGGGAGGCCTTCAATCACACAACCCTCATAGCTGTCTGGACTTGCGTCGATGGTGAAGGCAGGTTGCACCTCCACGGTCACTTCATCCGTCAGACCGCACATGTTTTGATAGGAGACGGAACACACATAGGTGGTGGTCTCAGTTGGATTGGCCAAGGTTTGTGCCAGTGTGGGATTTGCAATACTTGTTGCAGGTGACCATTGTATGGTGATGCCCGGTGGGTTACCTGGTATGACCGCGTTAAGAGTGACATCTTCGCCACTGCAAATGTTGTCATCGCTCGCTGTCACCGTCAAGTCGAGTAAGACGGCAATCGCTATATCCACGTCAGCGTTGGCTGAGCAACCTTGCTCCGAAGTAACTTCTACACTGTAGGTCACATCTGTGGTAGGTGACACCGTGGGCGTAGAACTGAATGTATTGTTGATGTTTGTGCTTGGAGACCAGGTGAAATCGTAATCGCCTGGCACCGATGGAATGGCGTACAATTGAATTCCATCTGCATCGCAAAGCACGGTATCATTAGGTAATTGAAGCGTAAATCCTTGTCCGACATTGATGAGCACAGAATCGATATACGTGCAGCCATAGACCTGATCTGTCAATTCTGCATAGTACGTGATCGTCTCATTAGGGGACGCATTCACAAC
>JAIYCK010000115.1 GCA_027488055.1 Flavobacteriales bacterium
ACGTACACATAGAAATACATTTAAAAAGGTTTTCATAAAAACAAAAAAGCCTTGGTAAACCAAGGCTTTCAATGGGAACTTTTGCGGTCGGGACGGGACTCGAACCCGCGACCCCCTGCGTGACAGGCAGGTATTCTAACCAACTGAACTACCCGACCAACTCCATTATTGCTAATGGGGTGCAAATATAACCAGAGTTTTTGCTGCTGCAAGTCCAAAGTGACTTTTTTTCGTCTTTTTTTATTTTGGCTCAAGCCTACTACCTGAAATCATCTTCATTCAAGCAGCAAAGAATCGCACCTCTCATCCCCGACTCAACTGACCTTGTAGAAACAAGAGGCACTTCGTGTTGAACAACTCCGATTTCTCGAGGCTCACCAAGTGGCCGCAACGCTCGATGATATCAATGGTGACCGCGCTGCTCAGCGATGAATATTGCACGGCGGGGCCTTTGAATAGATGATCCTGGTCGCCTACTAAGAAGTAAACTGGCACAGCGGGAGACTTTTGGAACAACAAGGCAAGGGTATCATCCAAGGTTTTGCCATACATCGCGGTCCACTTTTTATACTCGGCATTGCTGATGAGCTTGGATTCTCGTACAAAAATTTCGCGCGATTTCTGATGGTTCTTTCGCGGCATAGTGATGCGCGCCGTCATGGCATAAAAATTCTGAAATCCGATGACCTTGGCCAAGGTAAGGCCCGTCCTAGCTAAGATCCGCAGCTTTGTATTCAAGGCCACAATAGGTCCAGCAAAAACCATCGATACCACACGCATCGGCCTGCTATGTTGCATTTGCATGCCGATGATACTGCCCAACGAAACCGCTACAATATGAACTTGTTTGATGTGCAGCGAATCCACCACTTCCCAAATCTTATTGCCTATCCATTCGAAATTGTAATGTGATTGAGCCATCGTGGCGCTCGCCGACTTCGCATGGCCTGGCAGATCTATGACCAACAAATTGAACTTGTTTTGAAACGCATCGACTTGTTTGCGCCATGTACGCGTGCTGCCGCCTGCACCATGCACAAACAGAATCCATTCTGCATCGATCCGTGCGAACATCGTTTCAAAATGAAGTAGATCTTTTATGTTTCTCATAAGCGCGTCGAAAGATAGGCTTCGATGCACATAATTGGTATCAATCGGGGCATATTGGTGACCCTAGATCCATTATTTAACGATGTACTCCTCCCATTTCATTTTCTTTTCCCAAAGGCAATTGCCTCTGTTGTTGGCCGAATAATTGGTGGCATAAGAATAAATGTACCCATTTTTGACCAAGCAGCCGTTGTGACAATTGATCGTCATCTCCTTGGAATCATACATGACATACTGATAACGCACATCGTCCATCTCCAATCCCCATTTGCCATCCTTGCAGTAACTCATGAGTCCATAGGGATCCACGCAATTGGGCACATATCGCACCTCAGTCCAAGCTTCTGGCTCCACCTGACCCAATGGGGGATAAATGAAATGCCATCCATCCGCCTTTCGAGCAGCGGAACGATTGGTGCATCGCTTATAATCCAAGACTGTATTATAAATGCGTTTGGTGGGTAATAGTGCCTCCACCAAGTAGACCAACTCTTTGAGGTCCGTCGGTGCATCATTGATGCCAGCATACTCGCGTCGCACATATATATTGCCTGCGGTGGTGTCCAACTTGGTGACCTCCAGCAATTGATGGATGAACCATAGGTTCGATTGCTCGATATCCATAAATTCAAACGGAGTCAGTAAGGTATGATTGTAATCGGACAAGGCCCACATTCCGTTCTGTTTGAGCCAAAGGGCATCCTTGTTGAGGAAATAAATATCTTCATAGATAAAAGGGATACGCACTTCTCCTTTGGCATCAGTCACTCCATAACCAACAGCGCTGCGCCCTAACAAAAAATCATTGTAGGTATCGAGCACCCTAAACGGTTGTGTATTCACTGGATCCATGTAATCACTCGAAACAGCTACAAAATCAGTGAAGGATTGCAAAAAAAACTGCCCTGTACTCAGAAGCACCACATCGCGGTATGGCTTGCTCCGTTGACCGTTCTCAAGGTTAAAAACAAAGACCGAGTCTTGCTTACGTGCAATGGCAATGGTATCATTCAGATACATCTTAGCATGTTGTCTACGCGTCTTTTCCAACACTTCGTTCAAGTAGTTGGCCATATCATATTCTGCGGGAATGATCGCCTTTGATTTGCGCACATTGAACAATCCAATCTTGCCATTTTGCTCAAAATAAAAGAATCCGGGATATTTCGTTTGATGGATTTCATTTTGATCGCCTCCATTGCCATGCGCTGAAATGGTGCACTGCTCATATCCATTGCGCGATATAATGCCGATCGTATTGCCTCGCGAAAAGATAAATGCGCCTGGTTGGAAACGACATTCATCCAAGCGATCATACACGATTGGCACTACCAAGGTACCTGTAGAATCAATGACGCCAAGACGTTTGGATTTGTCTTTGATCACGCCGTAACCATGCACCATGGTGCTTACTTCATACATTGGATCGAACCCATGATTCAACAAGTTCACATGCGGAATGAAGCGTTGGTATTTCGCGTCATAGGTTCCCTCAATTTTGTACTGAGCACACAAATTCCCAGCATACATCAAATACAAGAAAATCACCCCAATGAGGCGGCCTCGATTCTTAAGTAAACTTCTTTTGATCATGAACCATCTAAATTAGAACTGCCGATCGCTACCATTGAAAGCTATGCTCAACTGAGCACAAACAGCAAATGCCAACACCTATCAAATATAGTTCAATTGGTTGTACAGAACTGCGTCTTAAATCCACCCCGATGATGCAGGACAGCGTTCAAGATTACGATTTTTTGGTGAATTTGGTTAGAATCACAATCGACTGCTCATTGATTTTTCCTTCGATTTGTTCGGGATTGTCATGAATCAATTTGATTCGTTTCACCACCGTTCCCTTCGATGCGGTGAAATTGGTTCCTTTTACGTTGAGCGCCTGTGTCAATACCACGTTGTCTCCATTTTCGAGCACATTGCCAAATGCGTCTTTGTGCACATCTGCCACCTCATAGGCACTCATGGCCCAGGTCACCACGGCTTCATCCAAATCGATGCTATTGATCAGATTATTGGCCCAATCTTCTTCTTTAAACTTCTGTAACAATCGAAAACTCAAGGCTTGCACGGCAGGTTCCATGCTCCAGATACTGCCTTCCAAAATTCTCCAATAATGGGATTGCCCCTCTTCGTCCATTTTATGCAAGCACTCATCGCACAGTGCAACTTGATGATCGATTGTATCATCATTCTTAGGACTTACAGTAAATTCATGAGCTGCATTGTTTGTATTACAAAGTTCGCAGAGGTTTTGGTTGCGTTGGAAAAGTGACATTTGGCAAAAATAGGTATTGCATGCCAAATGCGAACTGCGAAATATCAGTATCTTCGAACGATGTACAAATGGATATTCTTATCGATATGCGTGGCTTTGGCCACTGGTTGCAGTCGCTCCAAACAAACCACAGCAACTGGGAACACTTCTGAGCCTCAAGCGCCCCAACCGAAAGTTGAAAAACTTCCTACCTACACCAGTCAGCCCATCGAAGGTCCTTATTCCATCGTGAAAGGCAAGATCATCGATTCAATGAAAGAACCAGTAGCATTCGCGACGGTGGTATTGATCAACAAAGAACAAGTCAAACTGGGCGTACACACGAATGAAAACGGAGAGTTCGAGATCAAACAAATTCCCAAAGGAACCTACAGCATCCAAGTGACTTCGATGGGATATGTAAATCAAACATTTGGACCACTCAAACTCGATTCCGCTTTGGACATTCAATTTGAATTGATCGAGGCACAAGAGATCGAAGTTATTTTGCTCAAACCCATCATCTATCTGTATCCACCCGATACTACTCAAGTGCATGTAGCATTAAACTATGCAGGCGACCTGATCCACACTTATCCGCGGTACGGCCAACATGGATGGAGTGTAACAGCGTGTCCAAATGGAACCTTGTACGATGGCAGCGGCCGCTCGTACTATGCATTGTATTGGGAAGGTAACCAACACTATGCAACCACACCCTCCGCGGGCAATGTGGTAGCCAGCGATCAAAGTATTCCCTTTTTAGAAAAATCGCTCGCACAATTGGGACTAAACGAACGCGAAGCCAATGAATTCATCATGTATTGGCTGCCGCAATTGGAGCAGCATCCGTACAATCTCATTCACTTTGCCACCGACGCTTACAACATGGAAGTGCCCATCACCGTCACTCCAACACCCGATCGAACGATTCGCATCATGATGACCATGATCCCATTGCAACATCCGATCGACTTCCCCGCTCAGTCATTGGAAGGCTCACCCCATGCACGCAGCGGCTTCACACTCGTTGAATGGGGCGGACAAATCCTCGATCCCAAAGACATCGGTATTCTTACACCATGATTCAAACTCAAAAAAAAACATTGCCATGGCAATGTTTTTTTTTGAAAGCGATTTTGATTTTGACTCAGTGTTGAACAACGATTTTTTTCACGGTATTCTGGTTTTTGTCCGAGCACACCAAAAAATATTCACCCGCATACACATCACTCACATCCATGAAGGCAATGGTTGATCCTGCCTTGATCACCGATGAGCGCACCAATGCACCTTTCGCATCGAGCAATTCCACGCGCAACGACTGGGTTAAGAGGCCTTGAAATTGGATGGCCACAAAGTCATTGGAAGGATTGGGAAACAAGTTGATGTCAATGAGCATTGGACTCGTTTCCACGACGGCATCTTCTGGATTGTAAGCTTCCACATTCTCAGTGATCGAATTGACCTTGACAGCCACTTTATTGCCATAAAAGGTAGGTCCCACCGCATATGGATAAGCACTGTTGTGATTGGCATCCACTGTGCAGAAGTAGGCATAGATTCCATCAGGGTATTCCGGAGTCACACAAAAGCGACCATTATGTTCGTCCAAATAATCTTCTTCTGTATGTGCGACGTACTCATAATCTTCGCGATAGCGCCCCAATGGATACGTATCATTGATCGGAGGTCCGTCTGCGACATCCGTGCCATCTGCATACAGCGTTCGCTCGGTGATTGCGCGAAGTTGATAAGACGAGCGAATGCGAGTGACACCACCCGATCCATCATTGTTTGCAAATCCATATGCTCCATAGATAGGATATCCATCATAGGCAAATCCAATCAAAGGCGAATGAACATTCGGGTTAATGGTATACAATCCATCCGAATCGTATAAATTACAAACCTCGCTGATCACTTGCAAATCCAAATCAAACGCCGACGGGTTCTGGTGATGATGATAATTGCCCATGGCTGGATGGCCTTTGGCACAATCAAATCCTTCGCGCTCTGCAACGATGGCATCACGGTTCCAAACACCTTGCCCCGGAGGCCCCATGATAGGCCCACCCCCTTCGGCGCTGGTATTGTCGTTCCATGACACTCCATCCCGATAATCAAACAAAGCCACACCATTGATGAACACTCCGATGTTGCCACCATTGGTAGCGGTGGGTGTCCCCGCATTGGGAGTAGGCACCAACGGAAATTTAAAAATCGCATTTTGATCGGAAGCCAACGATGGATTGCCATCCAAGAACGGACCAGTCGGATAGGCTGGAATTCCGTTGGTAGTGACATATGCCCACGAGGCGGAATAGGCCACAGCCTGCACATTTACTTCCACATTGTCCTGAATCACCGTCGAGTTTCCACTGACGTAATGCGAGCCGGTGGTGCCGTCCAAGTTCTGGATCCATTGTGTAATGATCGGATTGGTTTGGGA
>JAIYCK010000272.1 GCA_027488055.1 Flavobacteriales bacterium
CAATAAGGATAGCGTTGTACAGAATAGCGACCCTCGCATTCAAGTTGGCAGCGGATATCGTCAGTTTGACATGTTGCACAAAGTAAGTTTCAAGCAGAGCAAATCCGTTTTGCATACTTTGAGTTTTCAGAGCAGCAGCAGCAGCAATGTGCCACGTTATGATCGTCTGACTCAATATAGAAACGGTGCGTTGCGATTTGCCGAGTGGTATTATGGACCACAGCGCCGCAATCAAGTGACTTATGCTTTGAACCTCACAGGTGCCACCCAAATGTATGATCAAGGACGTGTCACACTGGCGTATCAAGGCATCGAACAGAGCCGCATAAACAGAAGTTTAAATCAAAATGGTTTAACTGCACAAGTCGAAGAAGTATCTGTACTTTCAGCCAATATAGATTTCACGAAAGCCATCAAAGGCGGCAGTGAAATACGATATGGTGCGGAATTTTACACCAACGACGTCACAAGTACTGCTAAAACCACCAACATCAAAACAGGCGATATCACATCAGCTGCGACACGCTATGCGGATGGTGGTTCAACCTTTTCTGGATTAGCTGCTTATGTCACACACAGTTGGGAAATTTCACCCAAATTGATCCTAACCGATGGTGTGCGATTCAATCAAGTGCGTTTACAGGCTCAATTCAACGACACCACATTTTTCCCATTTCCATTTAAAAGTGTTGATCAAAACAACATCGCCACTACAGGAAGTATTGGGTTGATTGCACGTCCAAATGAGACCTGGAAACTTTCGATATTGGGTAGTACTGGCTTTCGCGCTCCTAATGTGGATGACTTATCCAAAGTATTTGAATCAGTTGGTGCGACTCGAGATGAAAATGGTCAACTCACGGCGCTAGGTAATTTGATCATTCCCAATCCGAACCTCAAACCTGAGTTCACTTACAACTTGGATGCGGGGGTCAGCAAGACGATAGCTAAAAAAGCAACCATTACCGCCAACGGATTTTATACTGCCTATCGTGATGCCATTTCCACGGCTTACACCACACTCAATGGAGAATCCATCGTGCAATTCAATGGTGACTCATCTTATGTGATCACAAGTGTCAATCAAACGAAAGCCTATATCTATGGTGGTTCTATTCAATTCGTTTATCAGATTAACAAACACTTTGAATTGAATTCAACAGCAACCTATACCATTGGTCGGATTCAAGGAGAAACAGAAGACACCCCATTGGACCACATCCCTCCGATGTTTGGTCGCACGGGACTGTCTTACCAAAGCAATAAAATCCGCGCTGAAATATGGTCGATGTACAATGCTGAAAAACCGATCGACGAATACCGATTGGGAGCAGAAGACAATGAAGCCAACGCCACAAAAGACGGAATGCCAGCATGGTATACCTTGAATGTCAGGGCTGCTTACCAAATCAATAAACATTTGAGAGCGCAATTGGCCGTTGAAAATATTCTTGACACCAACTACAGACAATTTGCGAGCAATATCAGTGCTCCCGGTCGCAATGTTGTGTTGACGCTGCGAGCTAATATTTAAATGAATCAAGAGCATTCAAACTGTTGCTTGGTCCGTCTGATTTAGATTACCGAATCATAATCTTTGTAAAATGAAAACGCCCATCACAAGATGGGCGTTTTTCCATTTATGAAAGAACTTCACTGGTTCTCCAAAAGCATTATTTATAAATCTCTACTTTTTGATCACCTTTGCCATCTCGATAGGCCCTGAACATGCCGGTTGTGGTAAATTCAAGGCTCACCTTCCCCAAGGTATCGACCGCTATACAACCACCCCGTCCTTTGATGCTTTTCAACTTATCTTGAATAACATATCGTGTGGCTTCCTTCAAATCTTCTTTCAAATACATCATTCGTGCACTGATATCATAAGCTACGGTGGCCCTTATAAAGTCCTCACCTCTTCCAGTGCATGACACCGCACAAGAATTATTATTCGCATAAGTACCCATGCCAATCAGGGGTGTATCACCGATACGCCCATGCTTCTTATTGGTTAAGCCACCCGTCGAGGTGCCTGCACAAAGATTACCTTGTTGATCCAAGGCCACACAACCGACCGTTCCGTATTTGGAGTCATCCCACAAATTTGACAAACCTGCCGTTGGTTTTTGTTTTTCACCATCATGATCCAGTGAGATCGAATCTTCCTTCAGTGCTTCTTGCAATTGTTCCCAGCGATGCGTGGTAAAGAAGTATGAAGGATCGACCATTTCTAGTCCTTGCTCTTCTGCAAATTGATCCGCACCTGTCCCTGAAATTAGAATATGCTCCGATTTGTGCATCACCAATTGTGCGGCGCGAATAGGGTTCTTTACCCGAAACAGTCCGGTCACTGCGCCACAGTCCAAATTTTTACCGAGCATAATGGCAGCGTCCAATTCATTCTTTTTGTCGTGACTAAAAACAGCGCCTTTTCCAGCGTTGAACAAAGGAGAGTCCTCTAAAAAAGTAATCACAGCAATAACTGCATCCTCAGAAGATCCGCCGGCTTGGAGTATCGAATCACCCAAGGACAAGGCACTGCCAAGCGCTTCCTTGTAGGCCTTTTCTTCATCCTTCGTCAGATTCAACTTCTTCAGGTTTCCTGCACCGCCATGAATAGCGATTGCGGTAATAGGTGTTTTGGTCATAGGTTCTTCATTTGACTCCTTGCCGCCGCATGCACTCATTGCGAATACACATAGGAATAACAAGAATAAATGCATGTGGTAACTTTTTCTTTTCATAATCATTAAATGAAATAATGCACTGCTAGGCTGAGAAAATAATTGTGGTTATTCCGATTTCTATTCAATTGCTGCATCACACCATATACACATTCTGCTCGCCAATATCGGTTGAATCTGCGGCCAATACCAGCAGCCGTTCGAATTTGATCGAGGCGGTATTGCCGCGGCCCATTGAAAGGCAAGAATAACTCCGTATTGAATAGCAGCGACCAATAATAATTGTGCTGGTATCGCAAACCAATTTTAGATCGATTGTACAACTTTGGTTCGCGAATAGACTGCTCAAAAAGATCGCCGTAGGTCAATCGTTGGATCCGCTCACGCAATTGAATGGTGTATTTGCCCTTTTGTTCGTTCCATGATAGTGTGCCAAAAAACATGTTCCTATGCGTCCAACCTCCCTTCGCA
This sequence comes from Flavobacteriales bacterium, assembly GCA_027488055.1. GTDB lineage: Bacteria > Bacteroidota > Bacteroidia > Flavobacteriales_D > Sanyastnellaceae > CANHSF01. Next base: position 3,156 of record JAIYCK010000272.1, read on the forward strand.
TCTCGTGTCTGAATAGGTCGGTAGTGACCTTCCAATTGCATATTGGAAGGAAATTTAATGATGACCGCCACATCGGCATTCATCAATTTCATGGCAGTTGAATTTTGATTGAACATGGTTTGCGTACCGATGCTCATTTGATATACTCTTGAAAACTTGTAGTTCACATCCAGCGATTGTAGCGTCCAAAAATCGCTTTGTTGCGCACTACAATTGTGCGTCAGCGCCAGTAAGCACAAGATACCAATCGCAGATGTCCAAACGAATTTAGAAAGGCTATACCTAGGCTTTTGAATTTGCCGTTTGGCTATCCCATCCTCACGATACTTTGGCAATCTAGTACCCATAGATCAAGCTCTTTTCATAGATCACAGTGTCATTCTTATCTCGAATCGTTTTTGTCAAAACCATCCCTTTATCGTCGTACACATAATGGATCGTTTTGAGCAGCTCATTGTTGGCGTTCCGCTCCTCCTCTTTGATCCGCTGTCCATTTTTATCATAGTACATAAAAGTTATGCTGCTGAGTTTATCCAATGCTTCGTATACCATTTCTTTGTCCAATTCGCCCCATCGATCGTATTGCAAAAGCACTTTTGAGATGAATAATGAATCTCGACCCCAAACCACTTTTTCCACCACATCGCCATTCTTATTATATTTCATTTGTTCACGCCGCACCAAGACCGAATCAGACTCCCACTCTACAATTTGGAGCGCCCTTCCTTTTTTATCGTAGGTGGATTCTATTCTTTTATTTTGCCATACACCCTTCTTTAACTCACGCGTTTCGCTGACTACATGTCGGATTTTGCGATTTTCGATTTGTTTAGCTCCTTGTGACCAAGAGTTCACAGAAATGAAACAAAGCGCTAAGCAAAAGAAGCATAAACGCGCAATCTGCAATCTGTCGATGACATGTTTAGTTGTGGGAGAAGTGTTATTCATAAATCACGATATTACCTAGATCCACTACCTCTTTTCTTTTTTCAATGGTGACCTCTCTTAGCACTGCAACATTGTTGTTAGGATCAGTAAGTGTGCTATCTGCGGAATACGCATAGATGGTGTATTCACCAGGATACAATGCGGTGAATTCAAATTCACCTTTGTAATCGGTCTTGATGCGTTCATCGTATCCATAATGCGACCCATAGACGATGTAGACATAGGTGTCTTCGCCAGGATATTCAGCAATCAACTGAGTAAAGGTCGAATTGAAATCACGCACCCAAAGTCGTCCCTGGATGGCGCAATTTCCGCCTGAGCCAGCCTCTTTCCGACAACCAATTGCGAGCAGCAATGTGGCTACCGCTATACTCACGAATAATTGTTTTGGATTCATTTTATTGTTGGAATTCTAATATAGATATGTTTTTATAACGCTGGAGGAAAGCCCGTAACTCTCGTTCGCAAGGTACGGACACCGAATCGAAATAGCGATTCAGAATAATCAATTTCTTGTTGGTAAGCATCGCTCGGATAGCTTGAAGGCGGGCGTAATCATCCGAGTCTAATTCCACCTCATTGACGGCTGTGGAACCATTTAGCCCTGCTAAGTCCCAATTGAATTGGCCTATGAATTCATTTAGTTTAGCCTGTTTCGATTCGTTCTTTGTATAACACAAAGCCTCTTGCACGGTATCCCCATCCAGCGGATAATCGGGTCCAAGAAAAGTAATATGCTTCCTTATTTGAAAACCACTCCATTCCGATAAAGGCAACCCAAAAAATTCGCCCATCAGCACATCTGGATGATTCAGTCGAATAAGCTTCTGCAAGAAATCTTTGGTATGTTTTGCCTGAACGCCGGAAATGACTTTCCATTCGTTGAGGTACATCTGAAAAGGCAAAGGCAGGTTGAAGTAATTAGAAAAGATCGGATCATTTATTACCATTAAAGAAGTGGTGTTCTTTTCCTTTATGTTCATTGGTTCCCTTGCCACGATCGGCGCCCAGTTCCTAGCTAGTTTTCTCAAAGCCAAGCGCGCGCGTGTCCAGCGAAAAGGAACATTGAACAACCTTTTGATCGCACTTTGGAGATAGAGCGTGAGTAAAATAAAAACTAAAAAAGGACTTGAATCGGTATGTAGTTCCAAATAATTATCGCAAAGGAGCACACATGCCATAGCGGCAAAGAAACCCACTGGGGCTGCCGCAGCTAAGAGTGCATCCAACGCAAAAAGTCTTGATTTGGACCTTTGTTGCATTCGCCATTTTTTGGAAAAATTCGTAAAAACAGGTTTTTCTCTATTGAGGGATCGAATAGAAAAAAGTTCGTCTGCGCATTGATTGACAAAGTACAGTACACCGCGCCTACGTTTGGTCCAAGCCCTTGTTCTCCTGATCAAGGACTGTCCAAGCAGATGAACAATGAGGGAAAAAATAAGGATAACGCTGAAAAAAATCAATGCCAACAACGGACTAATCAAAGCAAGCATTTTGGCCACAAAAAGCACATACACCAGGTCAGCGATGGGTCGAATAAGTCCTTCGGTTGGCCACTTCACAAGCTCCACGGCTCTACTTTGAAATCCTGACAATGCATCCACCTTATGCCGACTGTCATTGGGATTGGACTCAAACAAGAATTGCTGGAATGATCGGCTTTTGAATCGGTTTTCAACACCTGTTTCAAGGCGCAAAAAGAAATATCTCTGACCAAATCCAAACAATCCCCGCGCGACGACCAGACCAAATAGCCCTATAAAAAAGGACTCGTAACTAACGAATGCGATACCGTAATGATAGAGAATGGTTCCTTTGGTTGAATTGGGCGGCATTCCCACCTCGAAATACAAACCCAAAGTAAGTGGCAGCAGGAGTTGGCTTAAGGACACCCCAAGGCTCATCAATAAGGCCAATACGAAATCTACCTTCGATTCTTTTAAGAAAGTCTCAATAATTCGATTGGTCTGATGATGCTCCATGCCAAAAAATAAAGTTTAGCCAAAATACTCCATTCGCGCAAGCACCTGAATACAACGATGCGTTTATTGCAACAAAATGTGATTGAGTTCTCCCGTCATTATTTCATCAATGGTATGAACAGGCATTTTAGTCTGATCCATTACCTCCTGAATCAACAATGGGCTCATAGTGAATCGGCCACTGATCATACATGGTTTGATATCCAATTCAGCAAGCATCTCTACTCCCTTCAAGGCAGCTAAGCTATCTCCGCATGAAAAAACAACATTCGAAATGGTACTCATGAACCCTTTGTGTCGCAAGAGAGCTGCCGTTTCTTGTTGCAACAGTCCATCTGCGATTTCCATAACGATGTAATCCGACTGGTGCTCATTCAATTGATATAGAAGTGACTGGTACATATCCAAAATATCCGATACTTGGCACATGTAGGTAGAAGGAAAACCCATGTCACAAAAATCCAATGACACGTCGGCACCGCAGTCATAGACCATGTCTTTGTCCTTAGAATATGCGGTCCCTGTGAGTTTTATAAAAGCCACTTGTTTGCCTGTGCTTTTCAAACCACGCGCCACGTGCGCCGCTGTGGTTGTTTTGCCGCTGTCCATTGTTGATCCAATCGACAGAATTATTTTAGCATTGTTTGGAACCACACCCTCAAATGAGCTTCGTGTTCTTTTATAAAATTTGGTATTGATGACCTTGCCATCATCACCACAACAATACCCGATTAACTTAACCTTGGTTGGTTCATACTCTTTCAACGAAGCATTTTTGGTGCGCATCACGCCCACTACACCACCAGCGCCAAGAATGTCATACAACTCAAGCGGTTGGTCAGGCACATAGCCTTCGAATTGAGCAGTCGCATAACGATCGGCGAATGCGCCCACAAAACGGTCGCCTTCAAAAATCCAGGCCAATCGCTTATCGTCTCATTGCAAGCTGCTATGGCGGTCAATCAATACTACTTCAAAAATGGCCAAATCGCCCGCCTTGGGGATATAATTGCCTGCCATTTCTGTATTCAACACATAGGAATCAATTCCTTTGGCTACAATGGTTTTTTTAAGTCTCATGTAAAGGTTATTTGTGTTTTTCTAATTTTTTTACGACTACTCCTGAGGGTGTATATAATCTAATAGCATACATGCCTTGCGCCAGTTCTGAACATGGTATGGCAAAAGTTCCGCTTTGATTGACGCGCTGCGCTTTGATCAAACGTCCGACACTATCATATAATTCAAAATATTCTGTGCCTTCAACATCC
>JAIYCK010000022.1 GCA_027488055.1 Flavobacteriales bacterium
CAATCGGAATACACCAATTTTCTGCTTGTTGGCTGGTGCTGAGCCCAAGCCACAACCTGAGCGCTCATAATTGAAACGAACCACGCAGTCCAATAGATCCGCATCTGAAGCATCAACGCCGCAGTGCAGCGCTGTCAACACATACTTTCTGCAATCCATCGCGGTGGTATTCACCAACGAACCTGTGCAAAGACCAACGAAGTTACCTTCCGTGATTTCTAAGCGAACCACTGCATCGCGCTGGGCCTGCCAGGCAATTCCTTCAGGACAATTTACATCCACCTCGCATGCCTCGCTGCCGCCCCTTTCTTCACCCAAATCGGTAGGCTTCAATTCATCGACAAATCGATAAAAATGGCCAAAGCCACGGATATCAATGGTTGCATTTCCGATGGACGAAGCAGGTTGATAATATTCCAATACAGCTTCCTGACCCCACATGGCGGCTGTTCTGAATCTGCCATGTACTGAGCAATCCGCCGAGGTATATGGTCCGATATGATAGCTACGATCTGACGGGTACATGATGAGGCTCGCTCCTTCTGGCAACCACAAGGTTTGAAAATAAGCGCAAACAGCCTTGGCATTCTGTGACTGGAAACGCAACTGACAAACTTGATCACCATTGGCCAAGGTGGTCCAAATACCTGCTTCCAGCATGTTGACAGAGTGTTGAGCCACACGCCCGTGGTTCGAGCGTTGACCTAGTTTTTCGCGCTCTGTGTCTTCAGCATACAATGCAGTGTGATCAAATGTTTGGATTTCCAGAATGGGCAGGGACTGCGCGTTTTCTGGATAGACCGCATTTTGGTTTTGGGCTGTGATAGTGCCGGTAAGTAGAATACCAGCAAAAAGTAAAAATTTGCTCATGAATGATTTATACAGGTTTATGGTTCAAAGAAAAGGCAATTTCGATTTGAATGAAAAAATACTTTCTACGCATTCCTTGGTTGCTAGTTGTGCGGTTTACACAATAATTACCAGAATGATCAAAAATACCATACAACAGAATACACAAATTCATTGGGTCGGACAAAAATTGACCTCTTACCTCAAAATCTTGTAACCTGTTATCGCTTTCCTGCGTTGAAAAGGCCAAGGCGAAAACCAACGGGTGGACGCCTTGAACCAAACCTAACTTAGACAAGTCCCGTGAAACCCCTTACCCGACACAGGATATATATATCCGTATGTATCAGCATCTTGTTTTTTGAGTGGCAAACAATCAGTGCGCAATGCTCCGTCAATGCCGGGCCTGACCTTGCACGATGCCTTAATCAATCCGTGGCATTGGGAGGCGGCCTCACCTTCACCGGTCAGTCACCTGTCTCTTTCAACTGGAGCGGAACAATCAATGATGTGCAAAATCCAACATTCAGCGCAACCTCAAGCATGGCCGGCACCTACACCGTCACCATCACAGACGCCAATGGATGCATCGCTACCGATCAAATCGCACTGACCGTCAATCCTTTGCCTATCGTAAACGCTGGCTCTGATGTAAGTATATGTCCTGGAACGCCTACCACATTATGTGCTGTTGCCAGCAGTGCCAACGGTGCCATCACCAATTACATCTGGATGGGTGGACCGCTTAATTCTTGTCGCACAGTGTCTCCCATGACTACACCTACTCCTTATTCAGTCACAGTGGCTGACGTAGCAGGATGCCAAGCCACCGATGCAGTGCAGGTGACGGTATTACCTGCCCCTGGCGCCAATGCAGGTTTGGACCAAACCGTATGCCTGGGCAATGGAGCAGTGCAACTCACCGGAACGCCTTCAGGTGGTGTTTGGACTGGGGCTGGCGTCGCATCCAATGGACTGTTCACTCCAACCAGCGAAGGTGCCTCGACCCTCACTTATACCAATACAGGTTCCAACTCCTGCACTTCTTCGGATCAAATGACCATCACTGTTACAAATCCAAATCCGCCATCAGGTGGACCAGATGTGTCGGTATGTTTAAATAGTCCGCCTTTTCAACTTCCGCAAGTCGGCACTTGGAATGGCTCAACGCTTGTGACCCCAGGAGGAGTATTCACACCTTCGCAAGTTGGCACCTACAATCTTTTTGTCACAACCAATAGTGGTGGATGCAATGCTTCGGACATGGTGGTGGTCAATGTCATGGCGCTACCAACTGTAAATGCTGGAGCAGATCAGGCCATATGTACAGGCCAGTCTGTCAATTTGCAGGGATCCGCTTCCTCACCGAATGGTGCCATATCCGGTATCGCTTGGACTGGCGGATGGGTAAGCGATGCAACCATTCTGAACCCAAATGCCAATCCAACCAGCAATACAAATTACGCATTGTTCATTACTGACGCTGCAGGCTGCATCAATAACGATGTGGTCAGCGTGACCGTCAACCCCATACCCACTGTGCAAGCTGGGTTGGACCAAAGCCTTTGCAGCAATGCTGGTCCTACCCAAATGACAGGAGCCACTCCCAGCGGCGGCACTTGGTCTGGACCAGGTATTACATCCAACGGGATATTCACACCTGGTGTGATTGGACAATATACCATGACTTACAGCTATAGCAGTTCCAGTGGTTGCCAAAGTTCAGATGCAAAAGTGATCACCGTCATTGCTCCAAGCTCTGTCAATGCCGGCCCTGATCTAACGTTGTGTCAAGGTGGTCCAACTGTATTGCTTCAAAGCGGAGGCACATGGTCAGGTTCACCTTTTGTGCAAGCAAACGGGGTTTTTAATCCCGCAACCAGCGGCACCTATACATTGACCTACACCGCCAATGCAGGTGGCTGCTCAGCTCAAGATCAAATCATCATCACAGTAATAGGTTTACCAACCGTCAATGCGGGCAGTGATGCCGCCATTTGCGCCAATCAAAACTATAGCCTGAATGCCACAGCGACCAGTCCCAATGGAGCCATCACTAGCATTCAATGGACGGGCCTCAATGTATCCAATACAGCTTTACTGAATACCTTGGTGAGTCCTACTGCAACATCAACTTATGAACTCACTGTGCAAGACGTCGCAGGTTGCACAGCTTCTGATCAGATTTCGCTGACTGTAAACCCATTGCCTACTGTGAATGCCGGACAAGATTTGGTAATTTGTAGCAATGCCGGAGCAAGCACTTTGGCAGGGCAAAGTCCATTGGGAGGCACATGGTCTGGTCCGCAAGTGACCAATACAGGTTTATTCACTCCTGGCTTTGATGGAAACTATACTTTGACGTATGTCTATGCTGCACCCACCGGTTGTAGCTCATATGATACACGCACGGTAAGTGTCATTTCTCCCACGCCAGTGAATGCAGGTGCAGATATGACAGTGTGTGAAGACACAGCTCCTTTTGCATTGGCTTCAGGTGGGACATGGACAGGTTCCAGTTATGTCACCCCTGTTGGGATTTTCAATCCCAGTCAACCAGGCACATACAATCTCACCTACAGCACTACCTCAAATGGATGCAGCATCAGTGACCAAGTCACTGTTACGGTCTTGGGGAGTCCAACAGCGCATGCGGGAACAGATATGAGCATATGCACAGGATCGTCCGTTAATCTGGTTGGTGCTCTTTCTTCTACAACCAATGGCAGTATCAGCTCATACACCTGGAGCACTGGGGTCTCTGGTCAATTTGTGGCGCATACGGTTTCCAACAGCCAAATGGTCACGCTTACTATCACAGATGCAGCTGGCTGTGTAGACAGCGATGAGGTAAACATTACCGCATTGCCCTTGCCTACTGTGTATGCTGGTCAAGATGTCACGTTATGCAATCAACCATCCCCTTATAGTTTAACCGATTTCGCACCAAGTGGCGGCACATGGTCTGGAGCTGGAGTTACATCCAACGGTGTTTTTACGCCCTCCGCAATTGGCACTTTCGTTTTGAACTATTGTGTAACAGGCGCGAATGGCTGCCAAGCATGCGATCAGCTATCGGTGTTTGTCAACGCAGCGCCCGCCAATAATGCGGGTCCAGATATTCAGCTTTGTCAAAACAGTGGCAGCATTCAACTTAATCCCGTGATCGCTGGTGGCACCTGGACGGGGCCCGGTGTTTCAGCTTCAGGATTATTTACTCCGAGCAGCTTCAACAGTTATACCTTGGGATATACCATTGGCTCTGGATTCTGCCAAGTGACCGATCAAGTTATCGTCACAATCAATTCGAATCCAATCGCCTCATTGCCCAACCTATATGACGTATGCGAGGGCAACTCTGTGCACTTGAACACGGTTACAACGGGTGGTTTGCCACCTTATAGCTATCAATGGAATGAAGGAGACGATGATGACGACGACG